>NZ_CAJMXC010000158.1:0-1083 GCF_905219715.1 Olsenella sp. CU969 | reverse complement strand
GGTGCGNGTGCGGGTGCGGGTGCGGGTGCGGGTGCGGGTGCGGGTGCGGGTGCGCAGGGAGGGTACCCGGTTTGGCGGCGGCCGTGCGCCGGGGCCGCCGGCCAGGCGTGACAGCGGTGCCTGGCCCATCTGTCACTTAGTATATTACTTGTTTGATGTATTGGGCGTCGACTCGCCCTTGCNGGCGGAGCCTGGCACGGATTCTCGGGGCCGCTCCCCGGGGCCGCTCCGGCCGTTTGGTACTTTTCGGTACAGAACCTGATCTAAACCACCAAACGACACGCCATTTGGTGGTTTTCAGGGCCCCGCGGAGAGAAAAACCACCAAACGGATTCGGGGCCGAGTTCACAGGGCCGGCCTCGACATGGCTGCGGACCATGCCGAGCAGTGCGCCCAACCACTCCGCAGGACCCCACATGCCGCAGACGATACCCGCAGGCATGCCCGCCGCTGCGGCTGCGGTGTCGGCATNGCCAACCAAATTGACAGCTGCGAGCACACAATCGTGGTAGCTGTCTGCCCGTGATCAGACACCGGCAGGCAGCCTTTTGAGTGTCAAGGACGAGGCCATCGGAACGCACCAAGCTCCCNAGCGACGCGACGATGATGTTGGCACCCAGAATCGCTTGGCGGGCGGTTCGCCGGTTGCGAAGGCGCAGGCCATGGCGTCTTCAGGTCCACAGAGCTGAGCACGCGGTGGGAGTCGCAGAGGGTGAGGGCCGTGGAAGTGTCATCACCCCTTGTCCTCTTCTTTCTTTTCAGCAAACTCTGCCATGTCTTCCAGCCCAGTGATNTCACAGGCATGCGNGACGACTCNTGCGTGGGACAAAAGTGTCNGGGTGTTGGGACAGGGCAGACGGGCGCCCTCTAGGGTCCCCCTGCTACGCCGGTGTGGCGCATGGTCTTGATGAAGGGGGACGGTCTCACCCTGCAAAGGGGGCTTGCGGCCGAAAAGCCCCCTTTAAGGGGCCCATGGACCAACGGGGACTTGGTGCTCCCCCTCTAACGGAGGAATGGGACAAGGGCCTCCAACAGAGGCGCCCTAGAGGGCGTGCCTGTGCCACGCCCACCCTACAGGGCGGC
>NZ_CAJMXC010000157.1:0-1105 GCF_905219715.1 Olsenella sp. CU969 | reverse complement strand
GCCCCCATCGTTCTCCTTGTGGAGTCCGGTGCCGATGTTCCCTCCGCCGCCCGCCAGGACCTGGGCATCGAGGTGGTGCCCATGCACGTGACGCTGGCGGGGGAGACCTTTGACGACGGCTCCGTCCCCTGCGCCCGGATGCTCGCCGCCTGCGCCGAGACCGGCGCCGTCCCCACTACCAGCGGCTGCACGCTCCACGACTTCACCGTGGCCTTCGACCGCATCCACGCCGAGCGCCCCGACGCCCACATCCTGCACCTGGCCTACTCAGCCGCCACCACCTGCTCCTACGAGTCGGCCCTCACCGCCGCCGAGGGCCGCGACTACGTGACCTCGGTGGACGTCAAGAGCGTCACCTGCGCCCAGTACCTCCTGGTCTCCGAGGTGGCACGGTTCCTGGCCGCCAACCCCGGCGCCACGGTGGGGGAGGCCGCCGACCTCGCCCGGGACCTCTCCGGGCGTATCCGCCTGGGGTTCATCCCCGGCGACCTCGCCTTCCTCCGCGCCGGCGGCCGTCTGAGCAACGCCGCCTACGTGGGGGCGCACCTGCTGCGCATCAAGCCCACCATCGAGATGATCGACGGCCTGCTCGTGGCCACCAAGAAGCACCGCGGCTCCATGGCCCGCGCGTGCCGCGCTTTCCTCGACGACTTCCTCTCCAAGGAGGACCTCGACCGCTCGCGCCTGGCCTTCGTCTACTCCCACGGGCTGTCCGACGGGATCCGCGCCGACGCCGAGGCCCGGGTGCGCGAGGCGGGCTTCCGGGAGGTCGAGTGGGTGGAGACCGGCTGCGTCATCGCCTCCCACAGCGGCCCGGGCTCCTTCGGCGCGGCGGCCATCGCGAAGCGCTAAGGGCGGCAGGAGCGCGGGACGCTGGGGTGCGGGGTGTCGGGGAGTGTCCCTCCACCTTCTTGGCACCCTCCGCACCTGAACGCGATTGAGTACACCCCCTTCTCCACCTGAATGCGAATAAGGGCGGATTTCCTGCCCCTGAACGCGGTTGAGGGCGGATTCCGACGCGGTTCGTCGTCGAGAGTCGCCCTCAACCGCGTTCAGGTGCCAGGGGGGGGCGAGAGGGGGCGCTGCCGAGGAGAGGTGCCGAGAG
>NZ_CAJMXC010000156.1:0-1171 GCF_905219715.1 Olsenella sp. CU969 | reverse complement strand
TAACATGCCTCGCCGAGATACTGGATCTTTGGAATCTCATTCATTTGATGACCTCCGGATCGTTAATATCATCAGAAAGCAACCAGGCATCTCAACCAAAAAATGGAAGGCGAGTCCTTACAGCTTCCTTTTCGCTATCGTCGGCAACGAAAAGCCATAGAGCAGCGGTGAACAATGCGGAGTATGCGAGACCCCACACGCAAAAGGTGAGCCAACTCTCTACCTTCAAAATGGCAGAGATTAGCAAGCAGGCAACCGTGACAAGCGCAGAAGAGCCCAAAACAGGCAAATTGCGCCGCCAGAAGTAGCCGATATCTAAGCCGATGCGGTAGTGGTAATACCAGTTCATAAATAGACCGTTGCCAAGAGAGATAGATGTGATGTAGCCAATGGCGGGCGCCCAGCATTGCAACACCGGCGACATAGCCCAAGTGAATACAACATTGAAAAGGGCCATGATCAGCATTACTACACTCCGTGCCCTGTGTCGGTTCTTAGCCCGTTGAATCTCGATGCCAGTGTTCTGTGTTAGTGGAAGAACAAGCGGTAATGCCATAGCAAGAATTAGCCGATAGGACTCCATAAAACCTTCGCCAGCCCAATTTGCAACGAAGAATCTTCCCAAAAGAGCAAAGCCACCATAGACCCAACAAAAGACCACCATCTGATACCTACCGACAGTAGCCATAAGCGCCGTCAACTCCACGTTGTCATCAGACGCAGCCACGATTCTATTGATCTTCGGAACAAAGACATTGGATAAAGCCGTAGAGAGCGAAACAAAGACATTGCGTACCTGAACAGCAACGGCAAACACTGCAACGATGCTGGCGCTTGTGAGAGCGCCCAATAGCATGTTAGGAACGCTTTGGTTTACAAGATCACATACCTGGTTGGCAAAGAGCCACCCACTAAAGGCAACTAAAGCACGAAATAAAACCCAGTCAAAATGCCCGAGATTGAATCGCATTCCCAGCCTGCGCACGGCGAAGCGAGCATTCAATGCCAGAAGCACGAACGACACCGGGAGCTGAGCTAAGGCAACGCCCACTGCTCCCATGCCGAAAACAAGCAACAAGAAAGCAAGGAATGGAGTAGCAAGCGAAGTGAACAGCTGGCGAAACTGTTGGAAAACAAGTCGTTCGCGAGCAAGGATATAAGAATCAAACAC
>NZ_CAJMXC010000155.1:0-1215 GCF_905219715.1 Olsenella sp. CU969 | reverse complement strand
CCTCACCCGGCGCCCTCCGCGGCGAGGCCGGCGGCGTTCCAGCCGAAAAGCGCACGCCTGAGCCGCACCCGGTTGCGCCACACGCCAGGGCGCGGCTCCTCCGGGTCCATACCGAGATGCCCACGGACCACGTCCATGAACGCGTCGCAGGCAGCGGGGTCCATGAGCTGGCCGCGGGTAAGGGACAGGCAGACGATGCCGCGCGCCGCGTACAGCGTGCGCTTGCGGGCGTCGCGGTCCGCGGCGCGGGAGTCCCCGTGGACGGCGTCGCTGTCGTACTCCACCANCAGGCCCGCCTCCTCCCAGTAGAAGTCCGGGACCACGGTGCCCGCGCCGACGATCCGGGCCTCCTCCGGCGTGAGGCCCATGGGACGGTTGACCTCCGGCGTCGGGATACCGTGGCCGCCGCGCCGACGTGGGAGCGTTATAAGGCAGGCGACACGACCCTCCATGGGCGAGGCCGTGCGGTCGCACACGCCCTGGAGCATGCGGTCGACGTGCTTGGGAAAGCAGCCGCCGCGTAGCAGGACGGCGGCGTCCATGAGGTCGGCGACGGCGGAGAGCGGCTCCCGCCCGTCGAGGCCGAACGGTGCGTCGTCGCAGGGACGGAAGGTGCCTGTGAGCTCCCAGGCCAGCTCCCGCGCCACCGTGACGCCGGCCTTGAGGGCCAGCTGCGCCCACGAAACCTCCGGCGCCACCGCCGTCACCGTACCGTCGCCGCGCGGCGAACGGGCCTCCACGAGCGGGACCGGCTNGCGGCATGCCGCCGGAACCACATGGCACACCGCCCGCTTGACGCGGCGGCGCATATCCTGCGAGGCACACAGGACGTGGATGGGGCATTCGGCCGGGTGGCTCGTCCACCGCCGCAGCCGGCGGACACCCTCGGTGCACATGGCCGCGCCGAGGGCGTCGGCGGACTCCTCGGCATCGAGGCGCCGCACAGGGGCCCACCCTTGGCGCCAGAGCCAGAGGGCGGACTCATGGGACACCACCGGCCCCGCCCCGGGAGACGGGGGGTCGACGGCCTCAATAGGGACGATCTCGCAGGTACACTCCACTGTCATTCTCTCTCCTCCCTCGGTCCTTCCGTTGGGGAGGAGAGCGTAGCAACCGTGTCTGACCGCGATTCGACGCCTTTCCGACCGTTTTCCGACACCCCCTGACAGCACCGGCGTCAGGGGGTGTCGGGGGGAGACCGGTGACGGCGGGGAG
>NZ_CAJMXC010000154.1:0-1375 GCF_905219715.1 Olsenella sp. CU969 | reverse complement strand
GTGTCGCCTGGGAAGAGCAGGGCGGGGCTGGCGGTCTCGGTGAGGCCGTAGACCACCCGGAACTGGGCCTGGGGCATCCACCGCCGGAAGGCGTCCATGGTGGCCGCGGTCTCCCGGGCCGACCCCGACAGCACCATGCGCACCGAGGGGAGCTCGGGGAAGGCCCCGCGCTCGCCCAGCATGCGCGAGAAGGCCGCGGGGGCCGCGTGGAGGTAGGTGACGCCCTCCGCGGCCACGCGCCCCAGGGCCCGCTGGGCGTCGAAGCGCCGCTGGAGGCACACCGTGGCCCCCACCGCGACGAAGTGGGCCACCAGGCCCACGAGGCCCGTGACGTAGTAGATGGGCAGGCACACCAGGCAGCGGTCCTCGATGGTGGTGCCGCAGAGCCGGCCGTAGGTGAGGGCCGCGTGTACCACGTTCTCGTTGGACAGCATCACGGCCTTGGCCCGGCTCGTGGTGCCGCTGGTGAACATCATGAGGGCGCAGGAGGCGGCGTCCCCGTGGGGGGCCGAGGCCGGGGCCGGAACGTCGCCGCCGGCCACCTGGGACGCCCAGAGCACGCGGTCGGGCTCCACCGGCAGGGACGGCGCCCAGGCCTCGTACTCGGGCCCCACCACCGCATGGGTGACGTCGGCGGCATAGAGCAGGGTCACGGCCTCGTCGCGGCGGCACTTGGTGGGCACGGCCACGGCGGCCGCCCCCAGGCGGTTCACGGCGTAGAGGGAGGCCACGTAGGGAAGGCCCGCCTCCATGAGCAGGGCCACCCGGTCGCCGGGGCGCACCGAGAGGCGGCGCTCCAGGCGCCCGGCGAGGCGGTCTACCAGGTCGAGGAGGGCCGCGTAGGTGGTGCGGGTGCCGTCGTCGTCCACCACGGTGTCGTGGTGGGGGTAGCGCCGGGCGCTCTGCTCCAAGGTCGCGTAGAGCGTGCGGGGCGCACCGGCCCAGCGACGCTTGCCGTCACAGCCTATGATGAGGTCGTCCGCGAGTGACCCCCAGCAGAGGTCGCCCGAGATCATGCCCACCACTCCCCTCTCTTCCCGCCGCCTTCGCCGCCTTCGAGGCCGTCTGCCGGCCGCGCGCCCCCGGGAGCTCCCGGGCCGCCGCGGGGCCATCTAGTCCAGCTCCTCCCCGGAGCCGTCGAAGGCGTAGGTGCCGGAGCAGCCGATCATGCGCATGTAGTCGCGGATGAAGCCGATGGCGGCCTCCTCGCCCACCATCTGGATGTCCATGTAGTCGATGCCGGGCTCGGCGTTGAGGCGCTCGTGCATGGCGCCGCGCTGGAACTTGAAGAGGTCGGTGCAGACGTTGATCTTGTTGATGCCCAGCTCCACGCAGCGGCGGATGTTCTCCTCTCCGGCGCCGGAGCCGCCGTGGA
>NZ_CAJMXC010000153.1:0-1443 GCF_905219715.1 Olsenella sp. CU969 | reverse complement strand
CCCTACACCCGGGGCCCAAGACCGTGGGTGTCCCGTGGCGGGCCGCGACGCCGATTCAAGGGACCGGTCCCTCGGGGAACAGGGTCTTTTGCAAAGCAAGGGAAGCCCCGCGGGGGCGCCGGAGAAAGGGGACGCGATGTCCNAGCACATGAACGCCGAGAAGGCCGAGAAGACCCTGGTGGACGACGTCATCCGCGAGGGGGCCCTGGAGAACGAGACCCACTCCATGGAGGCCTCCATCAAGCCCAACTACGACGTCGAGGGCAGCTACGGCGACCCCGCGGTGGCCGAGGCCGTCGACGGCGCCGAGGACCGCGTCGTCGAGGAGAACCTCACCGTGGGCACCGACGAGAACGGCAACCGCTACGCCGAGGTCTCCGAGAGCGTGACCGGCGAGGAGTAGGCCGGCCGCCGGGCCCGGGCCACGCCGGTCCGCCCCCCCCTGACAAGACTCCGCCCGAGGGCGCCGCTGGCCGATCCGTTCGGTCACCGGCGCCCTTTTCGTCACGGAGACACCCGGTACCGCCCCTGGAGGTCCCGAGACAAGAAGGGCGCCCCCGGCCGGCACGGGGTCCGACCGGGGGCGCCCACCGCAGCCGCTGCCTAGGGGCGGCGGCGCCNGACGAGGACGAGGAGCGCGGATGCCGCGGATGCCGCCAGGGCCACAGCACCTGCCACCGACGACCCGTCGCCGGTCACGGGCAGGAGGCCGAGGGGATGGCGGGAGACGATGGTCCGTCGGCCGTCGGATCCGGTGGAGGGCAGCTCGCGGTCGGCCGGAAGGACACCGCCGTCGGGGCCCGCCCCCGCGGGCCAGACGGTGTCACTGCCATAGCGCGGGTGGGTGCGCTCGTAGAGGCCCCACCCGCCCGCAGGCGAGAACGGCTCGCCCCGGCCGGGGCCCGACAGGGGCAGCGACACCTGGGAGGGCATCTCCCCGAAGGCGATGGCGACGTTGCCGATGTCGCGGCCGACGGCGTCGGGGGTCACCAGGGCGTCGAAGACGAGGGTCGCGGTCTGGGGGCCGCAGACGGTGCCCACCGAGACCGCCAGGGTCCGGCTCCACGGGTCGTAGCACCCGTCGTCCACGGCGATGTCGGCACCATCGGGGCCCAGGAGGCGGATCGAGCCCGAGACCGGCTCGAGGCCCCGGGGGACGTCGTCGCGCAGCACCGCGCCCATGAGGGCCGACCCCTCCTGACGGAGGGAGAGCGAGAGCCGGTAGCGGACGGTATNNCCCACNCGGGTGGTGCCGTCGGAGCGGTCGAGGTTCTCGACCTCCTTGGTCACCACCACGTCCTCGGGGGCCGGGTCGGACCCCAGGATCTGCGACGGGGTGGCCGGCGGGGTGGCGACCTCCACGACACCGGGGTCGTCAGGGTCGCCGGGCGCGTCGGGGTCGAGGGACGGGAGGTCGTCGGGGTCCACGGCCGTGCCCGGGGC
>NZ_CAJMXC010000152.1:0-1565 GCF_905219715.1 Olsenella sp. CU969 | reverse complement strand
ATCTGGGGCGCGGCCGCCCGTTGCGGCGCCGCGTTCCTCTCGGCAGCCGCCGGCGCCTGGGACCGCCCATCCCCCGCCCTGAGGGCCGGCGCCGCACCGGCTCCGCCGGCCAGCGCGCGCTCGAGCACGGCCACGCGCTCGGCCAGGGCCTCCACCGTCATGTCGGTCTCCGGCCGCACGAGGCGCGAGACCGCCACCTCCAGGGTGAGGCGCGGGCTGCGGGCCGTGCGCATGGAGAGCGCCGTGGAGCCCAGGCAGTCCAGGCAGCGCGAGATCCTCTCGGCGGGCCCCAGGGTCCGCGCCTGGGCCACCAGGGCGGCACGCTCCCCCTCGGTGCCGCCCAGGAGCGACTCCACCGGACCGGCGACGGCGGCCACGTAGAGGTCGCNCAGGCGCCCCACGAGACCGTCGCAGAAGCGGAGGAGGTCGTTGCCTGCAGACGTCTGCTCGGCCACCAGGCCGAGCAGGGCCGCGGCGTCGCGGGAGGCCAGGGCCGCCACGGCGGCGTCGAGGGCGGCGAAGTCGGCCACGCCCAAGANGTCGCGGGCGTCGGCCGCGGTGATCGACCCGTCGCCGAACACGGAGAGCTGCTCGAGCGTGGAGAGGGCGTCGCGCATGCCGCCGCGGGCGTGGNGCGCCACGATGTCGNTGGCCTCCGGCTCGGCCGAGAAGCCCTCCTCGCGGCAGACGTACTCCAGNCGCTCGCGGATGTCGGCGTCGTCGATGGAGCGGAAGTCGAAGCGCTGCACGCGCGACAGGATGGTGGCCGGGATCTTCTGCGGGTCGGTGGTGCAGAGCACGAAGACCACGTGGGCCGGGGGCTCCTCGAGGGTCTTGAGCAGCGCGTTGNAGGNCGCCGTGGTGNGCATGTGGACCTCGTCCACNATATAGACCTTCTGACNCGCCACCGTGGGGGCAAAGTCCACGCGGTTGACGATCTCCTCGCGGATGGCGTCCACGCCCGTGCGGGAGGCGGCGTCGAGCTCGTGGACGTCGGGGTGGCGACCCTCGGCGATGGCCACGCACTGGTCGCACGTACCGTCGGGCAGGTGGCCAGCCCCCTGGTCGCAGGCCACAGCCTTGGCGAGGATGCGCGCCAGGGTGGTCTTGCCGGTGCCGCGGGGACCGCAGAAGAGGTACGCGTGGCCGAGGCCGCCGCTCTGGACACCCCGCTCGAGGGTGGNCACCACGGTCTTTTGACCCACGACGTCGTCGAAGGTCTGCGGGCGGTACTTGCGGTACAGAGACTCCATGGCTTTCCTCCCGTCCCGGCTCGGGTTGTCCATTGTACGCGACCGAGACGGCGGCAAGAGAAACGGCGCCCCGGGTTGGGGCGCCGTTCGGCGGTCGTCCGAGAGAGGGAGAGAGCACGACCGCGGGTGAGGACGATGGCGCGCCCGCCAAGAGGGATGCGTCTGGCAGGGGGCGGGGTGCCGGGCCCCACAGCCAAGTGGCCAAGGAGAAGAGGGGGCGAGGCGCGCCGTTGTCGTCCTTATACCGCGAGGGCGGGCCCTCATTCCCGGTCGCGGAAAAACGGGGGACCCTTCCGGCGAACGGTAGGTTTT
>NZ_CAJMXC010000151.1:0-1645 GCF_905219715.1 Olsenella sp. CU969 | reverse complement strand
GGGCCTCGCCCGGCGCGGCCCCGGTCTCCGCGCCCCCGCCCGCCGCGCCGTCCACCCGGGGCGCCGCGGCGACCCAGAGGCAGCCGGCAACCAGGGCCGCGAGGGCGGCCGTCAGAGCGAGTTGATGCCTTGGGCGATGGAGTTNCACAGCTCCTCGACCCTCCCCCTGAACGCGATGACCGCGACGATGGCGATGAGAACGAGGACGCCCACGAGGATGGCGTACTCCGTCGTCCCCTGGCCGCGCTCCTCGGCGGCCGCACCCGCGGCCCCGCGCACCCACGCCTTGACCCCGCACGCCACAGTCACCAGCAGATCCCTCACCATGTCGACCCCTTTCCACACGAATCGGCTTNCATCTATTGCCGNACCCGCTCACCCCAGCGACCCGAGGGCCTGGGCCATGAGCGGGCCCAGGACGGCGAGCAGCATGGCAGGGACCACCAGGACCCCCAGCGGGAGCAGCATCTTCACGGGCACGCGCTCGATCTCCTCCTCCACCTGCAGGCGGCGGTCGCGGCGCACGGCCCCCGACTGCCGCTCCAGTGTCGCGGCCAGCGGGACGCCGAACTCCAGGGCCTCGGCCACGGCGTCGGCGAAGCGGAGCAGCGCCGGGCTCCCCAGCTCGTCGGCCACGCGCCGGANCGCGTCCGCGCGGGTCTCGAGGCCGAGCGACCACGAGAGCCTCGCCTGCCCGAGCCGCGCGGCCAGCACCGTGTCGTGCCGCTCGAGGTAGAGGGCCAGCGCCCCGTCGAACGACAGCCCGGCATGGAGCCCCAGGGCGAGGATGTCGAAGAGCTCCGGCATCTCCTGGGTGGCCGCCTGTCGCTCGGCCGCGGCACGGGACGCCTCCCCCATGCGGCGCACCGGGGCGAGCCCCGCGACGCGGCGCACGGCGCGGGCGAGCGGGTCCGCCCCGGCCCTGCGCACCGGCAGGGCCGGCCCTCCCGCCGTGAGCGCCCACGCCGCCCCGAACGCCGCGGCGGCGGCCAGCGGCGGCCACGGGCTCACGGCTCCACCCGCGCCATGATCGCCCTCATGGCCGCCAGGGCGCAGAGGTCCAGGCCCACGGCCACGGCCAGGCACCCGGCGCCGACGGGCGTCGCGCAGCCCGCCCTGAAGTCGGGCGAGATCAGGGCGAGGGCCGCGACGAGCAGCGCGGGCAGCACCATCACCACGGCCGCCGACAGGCGCACCTGGGCCGTCTTGGTGCGGAGCAGGCCCGCGAGGCCCTCGCGCTCCTCCACGAGCGCCGCAGAGCGCTCGAGGAGCCCCGCCATGGGGGCGCCGGTGCGCTGCGAGATGACCAGCGCGCACGACAGGAGCCCCATGGACGGGNCGGCCACGCGGGAGGCGGCCACGTCCAGCGCCCGGGCCACGGACGACCCGCAGTCGAGCTCGAACGACCCCCGGAGGAACGCCTCGCCCACGGTCCCCCGGCCGTGGCGGCCAACGTAGGTCATGGCCTGGGCCATGGTCTGGCCAGACGCCAGACCGCTGGCAAGCGAGCGGTACGCGTCGGGGACCGCCCGGGCCTCCTCCTGCGCGGCCCGCCGCCCCTCGGCCGCGCCCCACGCCGCCAAGGCGCCCCAGCCGAGGGCGAGCCCCAGGAGCGCCCCGGCGGCGTCCAGGGTCACCGCCGCAC
>NZ_CAJMXC010000150.1:0-1675 GCF_905219715.1 Olsenella sp. CU969 | reverse complement strand
GGCTCAACCCATGGCGAGGAAAAAAGAGGGTGAGAGAGGTCAATGACGCCCCCGTCCCACACGTAAATGTTTTCAGGTCGGTAGAAGTCATATTCTTTAACCGCTGCATTAGTGGTTATGAGTTTGCGCCGCGCTCCAAGGCATTCAATCGTACGAATTGTCAACCCTGATTGATTGGCCTGCGGCGCGTCTAATACAACATTCGAACGAGATACCAACTCCTCCGTCTCCGACGGAGAAAGAGGCCTAAAATGAAAATCTGATGGAACACTCCCTCGATACGAGGGCTCTAGAAGACGATGCCGTATAAAAACCAGTGGCGAAGGCAGATATTCATAGAACTCGCATCGGCTCTTATCTACCCCAGACTTTTCAATGAATTTCGTAATGAACTCATGCTTGGCAGGGTGAGCCGTCCCAACGTAAGAGAAGTCAAAGGTCCTGTCTCTGACGCAAGCATCTCCTATCGCCTTGTAACCTTGATGGTAAAACAAGGGGAGAAAAGCCATCCCATATTGCTCAGCGTCGTGTGGGTCGAAAGAGAACGTTCGGTCAAAAAGGGGCAGCAAATCCGCGATACGTGGGTAATTCGCCAGCGAATCCCACTGGTAAAGAACTAACTCAGCACCAGGAGCAGCCCCTTTTAGCCTCTCAAGATGCTCTCGATGCAAACTAAGAGACTGACCTGAGATGATCAGAATGGCATCATAGTCCTTTGATGCCAACATTGATTCGATATAGCTACAATGCCGATCAATCATTCGAGGGAGCGCTCTATCGCTAAGACGCACTGCAATTTTTACAAGTGCGCCGTCGCTCGGCCGATCATTGACGCGGTCGCATTCAATACCCATGGAGGCAAGCTCCTGAACAATTACGTCTGGGTAATTGAAGAAGGAGGGCATCACTAATAAGACACGCCTCATATTGCCCACTTATTTCTAATGACCAGCAAAATCATGCTCGTAACGCCGGCAGTCATAGGTGCCTTCCACCTCAGTTCCCCTGTGCCGTGAGCGCCACGCCCACGGTCTGGATAATCAACTTCGCATCGGTCTTCACCGAGCACTGCTCGATGTACAAGAGGTCCAGGTCGACCCACTCGTCAAAGGAGATGTCGTCCCGATTGCGACGGGTCTGCCAGTAGCAGGTGATGCCCTGGGGGCACAGAAGCCTCTGACGCTGGCGCTCGGTGTACTGCTCCACCTCGCGCGGCAGGGCGGGCCTCGGCCCCACGATGGAGATGTCGCCCCTCAGCACGTTCACAAACTGCGGAAACTCGTCGATCGAGAGCTTGCGGATCCACTTGCCCACCCTTGTGACCCGGGGGTCGTTCTTGATCTTGAACACCGGGCCGTCCTTCTCGTTGAGCTCCTGGAGCTCCTCCAGCCGCTCCTCCGCGTCCATGTACATGGAGCGAAACTTCCACATGCGAAAGAGCTTGCCGTCCTTGCCCACCCGCACCTGCTTGAAGACGGCAGGGCCCGGCGAGTCCAGGCGGATGGCGATGGCTGTGATCAGAAACAGCCACCAGAACAGGAGAAACACCAGCAGCGAGAAGACGATGTCAAAGCTGCGCTTTGCAAAACGGTAGCCGTACCGGCGGTAGAGCCTCTGGGCCGCGTCCTGCGCCTCCTCGTCGGGGAGCAACGCCTGGGCCCGCTCCCCATCGACG
>NZ_CAJMXC010000149.1:0-1739 GCF_905219715.1 Olsenella sp. CU969 | reverse complement strand
CCCTCGCGCCTCCCCCTGGTCGTGGCCGCCGTCGCGGCGGTCGCCGCCGTCGTGGTCGCCTGTCTCGTGGTCTCACGCTGCGCCGCGTCCCCGTCCGACGCCCCCTCCCAGGAGCCCGCGTCCGGCGAGGTGGAGATCCAGGTGGCCGAGGGCGCCGGCACCGACGCCATCGCGCAGTCGCTCGTGGACGCCGGCCTCGTCAAGGACTCCGCCACGTTTACCAAGGCCGTCATGGCCCCGGGGGCGGGGCAGTCGCTCAAGCCCGGTACCTACCGCTTCGCTGCGGGCATCCCGGTCACCCAGATCGTGGAGCAGCTCGTGGAGGGCCCCAACACCACGTCCAACCGCGTCACCGTGCCGGAGGGCCTCACCGTGGCCAAGACGGCCGCCTACGTGCAGGACGCCCTCGGCATCCCGGCCGACGACTTCGTGGCCCAGGCGAAGGCCTCCAACTACTCCTCCGACTACCCGTTCCTCTCCGGGGCCGCCGACGACTCCCTCGAGGGCTTCCTCTGGGCCTCCACCTACGACTTCTCCGGCAAGGAGGTCTCGGCCGACGCCGTGATTCGCGCCATGCTCGACCGTTACGTCACGGCCACCGCGTCTCTGGACTGGCAGTCCGGTGAGGCCGCCCTCAAGGGCGNCTACGGCGTGGACTTCNACGACTACGACGTGCTCATCCTCGCCTCCGTCATCGAGCGCGAGGCCGTGACAGAGCAGGACCGCCCGCTCGTCTCGTCCGTCTTCTACAACCGCATGCGCGACGGCATGCCGCTGCAGTCCGACGCCACCATGGGCTATGTGACCGGCGGCGAGGTGACGGCCGACGACCTCAAGAAGGANTCGCCGTACAACNCCTACCTCAACAAGGGTCTGCCCCCCACGCCCATCTGCACGCCCTCCATCGAGTGCGTCCAGGCGGCGCTGAACCCACAGTCCACCNACTACCTGTACTTCCTCATCATCGAGAACGGCACCTACTCCAACCACACGTTCTCGCGCACCTACGACGAGCACATGGCCGCCATCGAGCAGGCCANGCAGGACCAGGCGCCATGAGCGCCGAGCGCGGGGGCACGCCCCTGACCCGCCCGTGGGCCCGCTACCACGCGGTCCCCGACATCCCCGTGGGGCGCCTCGTGGACGAGGGCGTGCGGCTCGTGCTGCTCGACCGCGACAACACCTGCGTCCCCGGCGACGCAGAGCACCCGCCCGCCGAGGTGGCGGCATGGTTCGACCGCGCCCGCGCGGCCGGCCT
The DNA here is from genome assembly GCF_905219715.1 of Olsenella sp. CU969. Taxonomy (NCBI): domain Bacteria; kingdom Bacillati; phylum Actinomycetota; class Coriobacteriia; order Coriobacteriales; family Atopobiaceae; genus Olsenella; species Olsenella sp. CU969. The sequence continues at coordinate 481 of NZ_CAJMXC010000149.1, read as the reverse complement.
CGCCCTCTGCCTCGTCTCCAACAACTTCCACGGCACTCGGGTGGCCGCGAGCGCCGCCGAGCTGGGTGTGCCCAAGGTGGACCACGCCATGAAGCCGGCGCCCTTCGCCNTCTGGGCCGCGTGCGGGACCATGGGCGTGCCCGTGGAGCAGACGGTGCTCGTGGGCGACCAGGTGTTCACCGACGTCATGGCCGCCAACCTGGCCGGCGTGCGCCCCATCCTCGTTGACCCGCAGTCCACCGAGGAGCTCTGGTACACCCGCGTCTTCCGCCTGTTCGAGNGGGCCGCCTCGGGCGACCCCGCCTACCGCCCCTGACGCGGCCGTGGCAGCCTTCCTCGCCCTGGCCGCCTGGGCCTCCGTCGCGGACGCCCGCGAGCGGAGGCTGCCCAACGCCCTCCTGGCCGCCATGGCGGCCGTCGCCCTGGCCTTCCAGATGGCCCGGGCCCTCTCCCTGCCGCTCTCCCCGGGGCTCCCGTGGAT
>NZ_CAJMXC010000148.1:0-1746 GCF_905219715.1 Olsenella sp. CU969 | reverse complement strand
TCTCGGGGTTGGGTTAGGGGCACGTGGGGAAGTGGCCGTTAGGCTCCCTCTGCTCGGGCACCACGACGACGTTGTCGATGCCAACGCGCGACAGGAACTTGGTGACGCACTCGAGGCCGCTGCCGTTGAGCGGGGTGTAGACCACATTGAAGGAGCCGTCCTCGGCCACGCAGCCGGGCACGGAGACGGTCTGGATGGCGTCGAGGTAGGCGTCGATGACGTCGTCGCCGACCCACTCGACAAGGCCCTTCTCCTGCGCCTCGCCGAAGTCCATGGACCGGACGCCGGCGAAGATGTCGGTACCGTCGATGGAGGCCTGGATCTCGTCGGCGGCCTCGTTTGCGATCTGGCAGCCGTCGGGGCCATAGACCTTGTAGCCGTTGTAGGGCGCGGGGTTGTGGGAGGCGGTGATCACGATGCCGGCGTCGCAGCCCAGGTGGCGGGTGGTAAAGGAGAGCACGGGGACCGGCTCGATGCGCGGGGCAACGAAGCTCTTGATGCCGTTGGCCGCGAGCACGCCGGCAGCGGCCTTCACGAACTCGTCGCCCTTGTTGCGGGAGTCGCGCATGATGGCGACGGTGGGGTTCTCGCAATGGGCGTTGAGGTAGTCGGCCAGGCCCTGGGTGGCCTGGGAGACGGTGTAGGCGTTCATGCGGTTGGTGCCCACGCCCAGCACGCCGCGGAGGCCGGCGGTGCCGAACTCGAGGTCGCGGTAGAAGGCGTCGACGATGGAGTCGTCGTCCTTGGCAAGCAGGTCGGCAAGCTCGGCGGCGAGCTCGGGCTCGTCGACGTTCTCCTTCCAGAGCTGCGCGCGCTCCTGGATCTTGGTGTCCATGGAAACCTCTTTCCGTTTGAGGGGTCACGAACGGGCGTTCAAACCCGGTTCAGCCGTCTGGTTGGCCCCATTCTATGTTTATCAAGATGGATTGTTGCCGCTTTGGGCACTCTTCAGGGTCGCGCACCTTTTTTACAGAAGAGTCCGGCATTTGCAGGGCCTTCGGGGGGGCGGCCGCACCGCCTGAGGCGGCCGAGCGGGTATCATGGCCCAAGACGACGACCCGGGAGGACCCTTGGAAAAGATCGACTTCACCCACGCGCGGTTCTGCGCGGCCTATGGCACCCCAGATCAGATCCCCGAGGCCAAGCGACCCGAGNTCTCNGTGNTNGGGCGCTCCAACGTGGGCAAGTCGTCGCTCATCAACCGCCTCGTGGGNCGCAGGGCCCTCGCCAAGGTGAGCTCCAAGCCGGGCAAGACGGCCACGGTGAACTTCTACGACGTGGACGGCATCTACCTCGTGGACCTGCCGGGCTACGGCTTCGCCAAGGTGAGCGCCGCGGAGAAGAGACGCTNGNCNGACCTCATNGGCGGCTACTTCGACNAGGAGCGCAGCTTCAACCTNGTGGTCTCGCTCGTGGACNTNCGCCACGAGCCCCAGAAGNNCGACNACGAGATGGTGGGCTTCCTCAAGGAGGGCGGCTTCCCCTTCGTGGTGGTGCTCACCAAGGCCGACAAGCTCAGCCGCGCCCAGCAGCAGCGCCAGCGGGCCCTCATCGCCCGGGAGCTCGACATCGACCCGGAGACGGTCCTGGTCACCTCGGCCGAGAAGGGCCAGGGCATCGACGAGCTCAAGGACGCCATCTCGGCGGCCTGCGTCTAGGGATCCCTCGCCCCTCAGCCCCCTATCCTGAACCTCCGGCCCGCCACCGCCACCAGCCCCTCCCTGGCCATGCGCCCCAGCTCCCGGG
>NZ_CAJMXC010000147.1:0-1778 GCF_905219715.1 Olsenella sp. CU969 | reverse complement strand
GTACCGGGAGGGTCACGCCTTCGCGCGCGAGACGAGCCCCCTCGCCACGGCCCCCAGCCAGGTGCCGCCCTGGGGCCGGTAGGGCTCCCCTCCCAGGATCAGCCCCTCCACACGCAGCTCGCCCAGGCGCTCCGGGCCCAGCGCGAAGGGGTCGGCCGAGAGGACCGCCATGTCGGCCACCTTGCCCATCTCGAGCGAGCCCCGCTCGTCCTCGTCGAACGTGGCCCATGCGCCGTTGTAGGTGCACATACGCAGGGCCTCTGCCACGGTGAGCGACTCCCCCGGCACGTCGTGGTTGCAGGCGCGCTGCATCCAGAGCACCGGGTCGGGGTCGGTGCAGGGCGCGTCGCTGCCGGCCGAGAGCACGATGCCGGCGTCCCAGTAGGTGCGCAGCGGGTTGAGGCGGTCGGCCCGGTCGCGCCCGAGGATGGAGGCCAGGTAGGCGTCGGGCTCCTGGGGCCAGCCGATGAAGCTGGTCTGCATGGGAAACTGGATGCCGTACTCGCGGCAGATGGCCAGGCCCTCCTCGGTGGGCAGGCACGCGTGGATGATGCCGTNGCGGTGGTCGTCGCGCGGCGTGTCGTCGAGGGCGGCCTTGAGGGCGTGGGCGGCCTGGTCGAACGCGGCGTCGCCGATGGCGTGCATCTCCATCTGCAGCCCGGCGCGGTTGGCCTCCACGCAGAAGTCGCGCACCTGCCCGTCGGTGTAGTAGAGCACGCCGTTGCCGCCCTCTTCGTCGNCATAGGGCTCCCTGAGGGCGGCGTCATGGCTGCNGAAGCACCCGTCCAGGNCGCAGGCGAAGCAGCCGCCGATGCGTGGCAGGCCGCGCCTCCTGGCTACGGAGACGTCCATGGACTGCGGGAACACGCGCACCTGANNGCCGNNGCGGGCGCTCCTCGCCAGCCAGGTCTCGAGCGANATGTCGAGGTCGCCGGCAAAACCCACGCCCGACACCGAGTGCACCATGCCGATGCCCTTGGACGCCAGATAGTCCATGGCACCCTGGATGTTGGAGACGAGCTCGGGGATGGAGAGGCTGCCGGTGACGTGGTCGGACACCGCAAAGAACGCCTCCTGGTTCATCTCGCCGGTGTCGGGATGGTAGCCGCGGAGGCCGGCTACCTTCTTCTCGACGAGGGTGAGCAGCGCCGAGTTCACCACGCAGGCGTGGCCGTCGTACTTCACCATCATGATGGGCCGGTCGGGACAGGCCTCGTCGAGCTCGGCGCGGGAGAGGAGGCGGCCCTCCTCCACCGAGTAGGGCGACGCACCGAAGGCGATGAGGAGCTTGGAGGGGCTCTTGCGGGCGAAGTCGGCCACCATGGCCTGGATCTGAGCGTTGGAGCGGGCGTCCATGACGTTGAGGCCGGCGTGGAACGTGGCAAAGGAGGCCAGGTGCTCGTGGGTGTCCACGAAGGCAGGGCAGAGGGCCCGCCCGTCCAGGTGCTCCCGCGGGGCACGGGCGTAGGCCTCGGGCAGCCCTTCTCCCACAAAGACGATGCGGCCGCCGTCCTCCACCAGGTAGCGAGCCCGGGTGTCCCGGGCGTCGACGGTGAGGACGGTCCCCTCGTACACCTTCATGGCTCTCCCTCCGTTGGCCGCGCCAGCAGCATCCCAAGGGTAGCAGCTGGGGGGCGCCCCTCGGCCCGGCCGCCACTCCTCGGCGCCCCCTCCCCAACTGAACGCGTCTGGGGGCGGATTTTCCCCACCTGAACGCGTCTGGGGGCGACTTCCGGCGGTTTTGCCCGCGGGGAGTCGCCCCCAATCGCGTTCAGGTG
>NZ_CAJMXC010000146.1:0-1788 GCF_905219715.1 Olsenella sp. CU969 | reverse complement strand
TCTCTCTCCACTCCCACCCGGCACCCCTGCCCGGCACCTGAACGCGTCTGAGGGCGCCCCCTCCCCCACCTGAACGCGGTCAAGGGCGGATTCTGGCCGCCTGAACACGGATGAGGGCGACTTCCGGGGGTTTCGCCCGCGGAAAGTCGCCCTCAATCGCGTTCAGGTGGAGATGGATGGGTGGGGGCCGGGAAGGACCCGGGGCCTAGCCGTCGCGGCGGCGCGACCGCGCCACGAGCGCGCCCGTGGCGCCCAGGGCGACGGCCGCGAGGCTGCCGAGCACCGGGACCAGGGAGGCCACGTCCCCGGTGACCGGCAGGATGCGCCCCACCGGCACGCGGGAGAGCGGTGTGAGGGCGGGCCTCAGGGTGCCGCTGCCGCCGGAGCCGTCGGCACCGTTGCCGTCAGCGCCGCCGGAGCCGCCCTCGGCGGGGGCCACCGGGTCGGAGGCGCCGTCCGGGTAGGCGGCCGGCGTGGGGTCGAGGACCACGGAGCCGGCGAAGTCCTCCGGCTTGGCGGGGTCGCCGGGCCCGGGAGCGTCGTCGTCACGGCCGAAGATCGTCTCCGTGGGCGCGTCGGACGGCCGCACGAAGGACGCCACGGCGTGGTTGCCGATGTCGCGGCCCTCGGCGTCCTCGGTCACCCGGGCGTCGAACCGCAGCACAACCCGCTCGCCGCCCTTGAGCGAGCCGCCGAACACCGAGATGGCGTGGGTCGCCGGGTCGTACACGGCGTCGGGCACGGCCACCGTCTCCCCGCTGGGGAGCTCCAGGGTCATGGTGCCGGCCACGACCTCCACGCCCACGGGAAGCTCGTCGGAGACCACCACGTCGTACACGCAGGTCTCGGCCGAGCCGCCGTTGGCCACGGTGACGGTGTAGGAGATGAGGTCGCCCACGTGGGCCTTGCCGTCCCCGTGGGGCGTCTTGTTGGCGGACTCCTTGACCACGGTCACCTGGGCCGTGTCGGGGTCGGCGGGGGCCACGGNGCCCACGGTGCCGGGCACCGGGTCGCTCTCGGGGTAGGTGCCGTCAAAGAGCACGTAGCCCAGGGCCAGGGTGCCGGTCAGCCCGCGCGTGTCACCGGCGGCGTCGCGGTGGTAGGAGACGTCCGCCCGGTAGGTCGCGGGCTCGGAGAGGTCCACCTCGGCGTCGGGGGCCACCGCCTCCTCGGAGCCGTCGGCAGCCNCGCGCACGAGCCTCCAGTCGCCCGCGGCGACGCCGGCAGGCAGGGTCAGGCCACGGTCGGCCGCCAGGGCCAGGGCGCGGTCCTTGAGCTCGGAGGCGGTGACGGTACCCTCGGAGACGCGCTCGGAGACCGTCATGGCCGCCGAGAAGGTCCCGGGTGCAGGGCCGTCGCCGGGGCGTTCGTCCTCGGGGGTGCCGTCGTCCCACACCACGTGGTGCAGGACGGCCCTCACCCGGGAGCCGTCCTCGGCCACGTAGGTGGCCGCAAGGTCGCTCCGGCCGGTCTCGACGAGCGAGGTGGCCTCGTCGCCGGTGACGGCGCGGCCGAGGGGTGCCACGGCGTGGGCCGCCGTGAACGCGAGGTCGGTGGGCTCGGCCCCAAGCTCGTAGCCGTCGGCCGCCGCAAAGCCACGCAGGTGCCCGAGCAGCTCGTCGCGGGTGATGGAGGTGACCTCGGCGTCGGCGGCCACGGCGCGCACATGCTCCGTGTACTCCAGCTCGACGTCCGCGGGCTCCTCGTCCTTGCGGTCGTCGAGGGTGGGGTCGGCGGGCGGGTTGTCGTCGCCGAAGGGCCCGGGGGTGTCGTCGGGCGGCGTCACCA
>NZ_CAJMXC010000145.1:0-1795 GCF_905219715.1 Olsenella sp. CU969 | reverse complement strand
CCCCAGGGCCATGAATTATCGAAAAGGGCGCGTGACAGGTGGGTCNGGCACCGGTGTCACATCGCCGCGCCGGAGGCGGCGAGCACCCGGTCGAGCACCGCGTCCCAGGAGAGGGCCGTGGCGTCGAGCGACGGCTCCGGGTCCGCGAGGGACGCCGCGAGCTGCCCGGCCAGCCGCGCCTCGAAGGCGGGGAGCTCGTCGGGGCGGGGCTTGTCGACGTCGGTGACCGTGGGCGGCGCCACCCAGCGCACGGGGGCGTCGGGCAGGCCGGCCGCGAGCCAGGGGCGCACGCCCGGCAGGTCCGTGAGCACCGCCTTGCAGCCGCAGGCCAGGGCCTCCACGGCCACGAGGGGCAGGCCCTCGAAGAACGACGGCAGCACGAAGGTGTCGGCCGCGCGGTACTCCGCCGCGAGACTCGCCGGGTCCAGGCGCCCGAGGAACTCCACGGGGGTGGAGAGCCCCTCCGCGGTCGCGCGGATGGCGTCGCACTCCGCCTGGGCGCTCCCCCACCCGCCGGCCAGGCGCAGCCGCGACGGCCCCCGGCCCTCGCGCTCCAGGCACGAGACGGCGGCTAGCAGGGACGGCACGCCCTTGGCCCGGCAGACCTTCCCCACAAAGAGGAGGGAGCCGGGGTCGCGGGGGACGGCCGGGTCGGGATGGAAGACCTGCGGGTCGTAGCCCACGCCCACCACCGTGACGGCTCCGGGGTCGATGGAGAAGACGTCGGCGATCTCCTCGACCTGCGCGTCGTGGAGGGCGCAGACGCCGTCGAGGGCGCGGACGGCGGGGACGATCCTGTCGCGCCCGAGGCCGTGCTGACGGAGCNNCCGAAGGTCCGTGGAGTGGCTCACGGCCACCACGGGGATGCCGTCCACGACCTCTCGCACGACGGAGGTGGCGAGGTAGAGGTGGTGGCAGACCACGACGTCGGGGCGGAGCCCCGCCACGGCCCGGCGCACCGTCCGGGAGAACGCACGCACGAAGGCCTCCTCCACCGCCGGCGTGAGGTCGCGGTAGCGCGTGGCCGGGTAGGGCATCACNTCGCTCATGCCGCACACGTGGAACGGGAGCTCCCCGGTGCAGAAGCGCACGGGGTAGACCGCGGCGCCGGCGGGAACGGCGTCCAGGGGGTCGCCGTCGTCGATGCCGCAGACCACCGCGGCCTCGTGGCCGGCGGCAAGCTCGCTGCGCACGAGGGCCGAGAGGTACGTGCCGCTGCCGGTGGAGTCGGGCTTCTGTGCCGACACGTTGAGGATGCGCATGCTAGGCCCCCGCCGCGCAGTCGGCCGTGCCGCCGCGGAGCATGGCGAGCCCGTGGGAGACGGCGCCCACCACGGCGGAGAGGTTCTCCACGGCCGCCCGCGGGCTGCCCGGCACGTTGACGATGAGGGTGCGGCCGCAGATGCCGCTCACCTCGCGCGAAAGGCAGCCGTGGGGCGTCTTGGNCAGGGACACCGCGCGCATGGCCTCGGGGATGCCGGGGCACAGGCGCTCCGCCACCTGGAGCGTGGCCTCGGGCGTGAGGTCGCGGGGCGAGAAGCCCGTGCCGCCGGTGGTCACCACGAGGGCGACGTCGCGCGCCACGTAGCCGCGGAGCGCGGCCGCCACCGGCTCCACGCCGTCGGGGACGATGGCGCGGTCCACCACGGAGAAGCCGTTCTCGGCGAGGAGGTCGGCGACCGCGGGGCCGCTGCCGTCGGGGCGCTCGCCGCGGGAGCCGCGGTCCGACACGGTGAGGACGGCGGCGGTGAACGGTGCGTCGGGGCAGGCGTGGGGCATGGCGTTCCTCTCGGAG
>NZ_CAJMXC010000144.1:0-1820 GCF_905219715.1 Olsenella sp. CU969 | reverse complement strand
GCGCGAACCCTCGAGGGGCCCTCCGGGGCCCCTCTTCGCTTTTTTGGGGGGCGAGCGAAGGAGCGAATCTGAGAGGGCGGGTCTTCGACCCGCCCTCTCTTGCTTTCAGCGGGTTTGTAGAACCATCGATTAATGCCCCTTCGGCCGTCAAGGCTCGGCGCCTTGGGGTGTTACGGGGCCTTCTTCTGGGCCGCAAACCCTGCGTTATCGTGGTTTTCATGCATAGAAGAATATGGATATACGAACGGGGGCTCCCTGCCACCGGCCGATGTCAGCGCAGTGTCAAATTCCACTTGTGATGAATATCGCTGAATCGACTCTGAATATACTTTGGTTACTTACCGGGGTTTATCGGTTCGATAGTGAAGTCGATAATGGATAAAGCGGGCAATGGAATGAGCTGCATCAATCTGGATAGGTTTTTCCCGCGTCGCCGCACTTTCAGGCCTTTACCAGATGTATTGTTCCTCGTGAATCTTTACCGACCTGAGAAGAGGAACCCATGTCCGAGCCCAGCCTCCGCCCCGCCCCCGTCGAGGAGCATCTGAGCGACCTGCTCTTCTCCCGACTTCCCGTCGGGACCGTGGCGGCCCCCGTCCCGGAGAGGCCTCGGGTGGAGCGCTCCGGGCTCGTCTCTTCGCTCGTCGCCGACCTCGCCTGTTGCCACCTTGCGTTCTTCTGCTGCAACCCCGGCCATGGGGCCAGCTCGACTGCCGTGGAGACCGCCTACCGTCTTGACGGCGGCAGCCGTCGGCCGGTCTTTCTCGACCTGTCCGGGCTCGCGCCCTCGGCCCAGGCCAACGTCTTCGATGTCGTCGATGACCTCCTGACCGGCGAGGGGATCGATTCGGAGGATGACGAGCTCGCCCTTGTGTTCGATGGTCTCCACGGGCTCGAGGAGCACCACTNCGCCCGTATCGCGAGGATGGTCACGCGCCTGGTCCGGCGAGGGACGGTTCTGCTCCTCGGGTCCTCCGAATGCGCCCTGCTCTGCGACGCGCTCCCGGAGCACCGCCTCGTGGGTGCCCGAGACCTCCTCGTCCTCAGGTCAGAGCTCCCGTCGTGGGCGCGCGGGCTCGACGACGAGGGCACGCTTCGCGACCTCTTTGTCTCCACCGGNGGCATCCCCTCCCTCGTCGAGGCCCGTGTCATGGCCTCCTCTCCCCGGGACGACCCCTCGAGGCGGTGCGCGGCCTACCGACGTCGGCGGGCTGCCCTCCTGTTCGACGCGGTCACGTGCCCGCTCATCGACGAGGAACGCCGTCTCCGCTGCGCCCTCGTGCTCCTGGGGAGCGGCTCCCTCGAGGAGGTGTCGGNCCTCGGTGTGCCCCTCTNTGCGGAGCTTGTGGCGTCGACTCGCGAGGAGTGCCCGGTGCTCGGCATCGACGCCCTGGGCGTGCGCTTCTCCGTGGCGGGGAGCGGCCCATGCCCGGCGTCCTGTGTGGACGAGGTCTCATGGCGCTACCCGGACCTCGTCTTCGAGGCCGTCCAGCGCCTGGTGTCCCGGGGCGCTCTCTCCCAGGCCATAGCGATCGCGTCGAGGTGCGTCGACTCCATCGACATGCTGTCCGTCGCGGCCGCCTTCCCCACCGAGATCCTCGACGCGGGCGGCGCCTCGCTCCTTCGATCCACCTTGGCGGCGTCGGCATCGGACGGCTGCGACGAGCACGACCTCCGCCGTGTGCGCGCCGTGCTCGAGGCCGCTGAGGCGGGAGGTGCCGACCTCTCCGAGCAGACCCTGGGCGAGGGCCCCGTGGCCGACCAGGTGCGGCTCCTCGGGCGTGTCCGGGACCTCTACGCCGGGGGGGTCGGCGCTCCCC
>NZ_CAJMXC010000143.1:0-1832 GCF_905219715.1 Olsenella sp. CU969 | reverse complement strand
ACATTATGAATCAGTAAATCAGCGCCACTTTCATTCAGTTTATCTATCACCCTGTCGCGTTTACCTTCAAGCCATACGTCATCCTGGTCGCTAATGAAGATTGTGTCATTGGCACAGTGAGCAATCGCATTATTGAAATTACCGATAATACCCGGAGCGTTGTTGCGAACAACCCGTACACGGCTGTCCCTCGATGCATAGCCCTCAATAATGCTAAGTGTTGAGTCAGTGGATTCATCGTAAGATATCACGAGCTCATCATTAGGATGCAGCTGTTTCAATATCGATTCAATCTGCAACGGGAGAAACAACTCACCGTTGTACACGGCCATTGCAACGGATGCGCTAGATAGCATGCTCAGCACCCTCCCATTGCCTTAAGCTTGAGTTCCAGTGCTTGATTGCTCTAGCTGGAACGCCTGCAACCACTGTGTTGGCTGGGAATGATTTTGTGACGACCGAATTGGCACCAACAACGCACCCACTGCCCAAAGTAACTCCAGGCATAATACAGACACCCTCACCAATCCACACTTTATTGCCAATGGTTGTCGGCGACACGACTAAATCGCGATCATCGGGCGCCTGGTCTGGGGATGAACCATTTTGACCATAGCTTCCATGGCTCGTATCTGTGATAAATACGTTTGAAGCGATTAAGACATTATCGCCGATTACAACAGATTGATGAGCTACAATATGAACACGGTCATTAAACTTGCAGTTCGACCCAATCTCAAGAAGGGCCTTGTCTCCAGCCGTCTCAAATCGACACCCATAGCCAAGAGTCAGCCCCTCGCCATAGACGAAATTGCCCCGATCTCCGCGTAAATAAAATGGCAACCGGATCAAACGCGCATGGGGAAACACAATCTTTGTATATAGCAGGTAGATTATGTTTCCGATAGTCTCACCAAGGCCATACTGGTTAATCATCATCTCGTGCCTTTGCAAGTATCCTATTAATTTTGGAGCTATCGCCCCAGATAGCAGGGGAATCATAGGGTCGATCGGGATACTTGCCATAGGCGAGCTTTATAGAATAGTTGTTATCTATAATGAATTTCTCGATGTACTCACCTAGTGCTATTGGTACTCCCGAACATATATTGATGATTCCATTAATCTCATCTTGCGTAACAGCAGCAACAACCTGAGCACAGAATTCATCGTAGGGCAAGAAATCATACTTACACCTACCGCTCGTGAAGGGGAATTCAGCAGCTCCGCTATGTTCGGCCTGAACCAGCTTAGAGAAGATAGAGCTACCGCGGCCGTCATTGGAAACCAGGTAAAACCCTCTGAGCCACTGCATCCGCGCTCCGGATTGACGGCACAATTCACCAGTCAGCTGCCTAAGTGCATTTTTAGCAACACCGTAAGGTGTAGTGGGATTACATGGCACGTTCTCGTCCACCACGCCCTCGTGATACCCAACTTCATGCATGGAGCCCATGACCGCGACGCGCGAAACCCCAGATTCAAGGGCACGCCTGATAAACAGATAATGCTTGGGCAAATCTTCCAGATGGGATAAATCATTGTGAGAGAATCCATCTCTCCACGCCAAATGGAGCAAGACGTCGGGAGGGTCAATCCTATTTAAGTCGAAAGAGAATACATCACCCACATATTCCTCGAGATGATCGTGTCTGATTCCGCAGGAATTCAGCCCCATTGCTATGACGCTATGACCGGAGCCGAGGAGTTGGTTAACAACTCCTCGGCCAATATAACCGTCGGCACCTGTAACCAGAATCCTCATTGCCTCTCCTTGTTCGCCTCAATCAGACCGAGCCCAAGAACCTTTCCGAGCCATGACCGGAGCGAGG
>NZ_CAJMXC010000142.1:0-1833 GCF_905219715.1 Olsenella sp. CU969 | reverse complement strand
GATGGGCGACGAGACCCTCGAGGACGTCTTCATGGACGTCATGGCCGACGGCGCGGGGGAGGGGCGATGAGGCTGTTCCTCCTGATGCTAAAAGTGCAGTTCAAGGCTGTGTACGCCCAGCCGGGCAAGGAAGGGGGCAAGGGCAGCGAGGGTTTCCAGCGCGTCATCACTTGGCTGGTATCCATCCTGGTCTGCGCCCTTGTCGCCTTTTTCCTCGGCTCTTTTGGATTCAGTCTCCAAGCCCTTGGTGCCGGGAGCGCAGTGCCGGCGTTTGCGTCCATCTTCGCCCTGGCAGGCGGGGCACTGACCTCGTTCTCCAAAGCCTCGGACGTNCTGTTTGCCGCCAAGGACTACGACTTCACCATGAGCCTTCCCGTTCCCCAGCAGACCCAGNTNCTGGCACGCCTTGCGTCCCTTTACCTTGGCGGGGTCTCTTTTGCGGCCGTGCTGGTGGTGCCCCTCTGCGGGGCGGCCATGTACTGCGACCCGGCCCTTGTCTCCCCTGTCCGCCTCGCAGCCGTCGTTGCCTGCACCTTGCTCATGCCGGCTCCGGTCGTTGGCGTGTGCGCCCTGTTGGCGGCCGGCATTGCAGCGTTCACGGCGCGATTCAAGGCGGCCAAGGCGCTCTCGACCGTCCTTCAGCTCTGCGCGGGCCTCGCCATCGCAGGAGCGTGGTTTTTCATAAGCAGCTCTATTCATTCCGATGACACGACGGCCCTCTCGGCAATGGCCGACACCCTTGCCAAGGGAATGGGCCTGTGGCTCCCTCCCGCTGCGGCCGTTATCGATACGTGGTGTCGCGGGAGCTGGGGCGCCCTTGCCCTCCTCTCCGTAGAGTGCGTTGCCGTGGCGGCGATTTGNGCCTGGATAGTCTCCCACTGGTACCGCGCCATCGTCACGATGGTGTCGGCGACACCGGCCTCCTCCCGGCGGGCTTCCCAGCTGCGGCCTAGGGATTCCAGGTCCCCCCTCATGGCCCTCTCCTTGAAGGAGGTCTCCCAGGCCNTNGNCNCGCCAGCCGTGGTTNTCAACNAGCTTTNTGNCATGGTGGGNATGGTGGCGATGGCAGGGGCGTTTGCCTTCGCCGGCCATGCGTTCATCTCGGGCCAGGCCGGCCCCGAGGCGGTGGGCCNCGAGGTCGCGGACATTATCGAGCTCACCGTTGTGCTGTTCATCGCCTACCTGGCCTCCATCTGCCCCATGAGCGGCGTGGCGACCTCACTGGAAGGCCCGTGCGCCTGGATCATGCTCACGCTGCCCCTCCCGAAAAAGATTATTTTATTATCGAAAATGCTCCCCTGGTGCGTGATGTGCGCAGCGCTCTCCCTGGTTTGCTGCGTGCTTTTGGCCATAGGCGGCGTGGCATGGCAGGCGATAGCCCTCTGTGCCGTCCTGCCCTTCTCCTTTTTCTGGTTCACGGCCAACCTGGGCCTGCTCATTGATGTATCGAGGCCCAACTTTGGCTGGGTCAGCCCGGCCACCGTTGCCAACCGCAGCCGCTCGGTTCTCGTGTGCTCCTTTGCCTCGACGGGCCTCTGGATCGTGTGCCTGGCGGTCAAGTTCATCCTTGGCCTTGTCTTTGGGTGGAGCGTGGGAGCACTCGCAGCACTCCTTGGCGGCCTGGCCGTCGTGCTGCTGCTTGGCGGCTACGGACTTTTCCGCGCGACGCTGAGGCGACCCATCCTCTGCGGAGAGAAGGCCTAGCGCCCGGGCCCGAACGGCCGAAAAGCTGAAACTCTCTGCGCCGGGCCCCTGCGAGGGTTCCCTGCGCCGCGACCCCTCCTGCGCGACCCCTCCTGCGCCTGAAAGCGATTGAGGGCTCCCTTATTCGCT
>NZ_CAJMXC010000141.1:0-1845 GCF_905219715.1 Olsenella sp. CU969 | reverse complement strand
GTGGTGCGCCTTCCTCAGGGCCAACGGCTGGCGCGCCCTGGAGGGCGGGTTCGACGGTCTGGAGCGCACCATGGCGTTCGTGGGCCGCTCACCCCGACCCGGCAAGCCCCTCCCCCACGAGTCCATGCGCCTCATGCGCCACTACTACCTCGTGGACGACCCCGCCACCTACCGTGACCACGGTGCCGACTGCGCAGACGACCCGGCCGCCTGCGACCGCATGGTGGTGGCCGAGTGCCTGCGGATCCTCAGCCACGGCTACGTGGCCCCCAAGGTGGGGCTCCCCAGGGGCGGCGCCCCGGCCGACGGTGGGGCGGCACGGGAAAGGTCCGCCGCCCCCGGGGGAAGGGAGGACGGCGGACCCGGGAAGGCCGGTTCCGGCGGTGGGAACGCGACGGGCGCTCAGTCGTAGGCCACGTTGCGGATCATCGCGGCCATGGTGCGGGCGCTCACCAAGAGGTCGCTCTCCTGCACGCCGTCGAGCAGCGAGCAGATCATGCAGCTCTCGGCCTCGGCGTAGCGGGGCGCCTCGCNACGGGCCTTGCGGGTGGCCTCCACGCGGAGGGCCCGGTTGTCGATGTGGGACGGTTGGAGGGTCACGTAGCCCGCACGCTCGAGGCCCGACACGAGCTTCTTCACGTTCTGGCGCGAGTACCCCATGTACAAGGTGATGTCCGAGAGCGATATCTCGGGCGACCGCGCGGCGAGGACGACCTTGAGGGCCTCCCACTGACGGAACGTGATGTCGGAGGCCTCCGTCTCGAAAAGGGCGGGTATTCTCGTGGTGAGAAGCCGTGTGCCCTCGATGATCAGGCGGGCGGCATGCTCCTGCTCCTCCTGCAGCTCGACGCTCTCCCTCTCCATGGGTACCCCCTGTCCTCCCCGACCGACACGTCCTGCCCCGCAGCCACGGCGGGCATTTCACACCGGCTTATACAACGTGCTTAGTCGATATGTTAGCGGGTGGGACCTTCCCGCTGCAAGTCATTTCTGAATGCAATCCAAAATATGGGTGAATATAGGTGAACGGCAACTTGTCGGCGCCCACCGGCCGAAAGACCTCAGAGGGCCCGCCGGGCGCGCACCTCGGAGCACGAGAGGCGGGAGAGCGCGGCCGTCAGGCGGGCGAGGGTGGCAGCGTCCCCAGGGGCGTGAGACGCGGCCAGGCGCCCCGGCCATCCGCTCCCCTCGACGAGGGTGCGGACCGCGGCATCGAGGGGCATCGTCGCCGCAGCCGAGACGGCGCCCCCCAGCACGGCGAGGGCGTGGGCGAGCCGGGACGACGGGGGCGCCGCGAGACCGGCCTCGCCAGCCAGCACGCCGCGGTCGAGGCGCCGGTGCGAGNGGCGCCCGGTCTGCGGGTCGCAGCCCGTGGCCAAGAGCAGGAGATCGCCGGCGGAGAGGGAGAAGAGGGGGCCCACGAGGAGCGGGGCGAGCCCCCGGGCCGTGTCGCCGGGCTGCGAGAGGAACGTTGCGGCTGCAGAGACCTGAAACTCCGGGGAGAGGGCAGCGTCGTCCACGGGCGCGCCATCCGGGGAGCGGCGCCTGGGACAGCCCGGCGCGGGACAGAAGGCGCAGGCGCGGGCGTCCACGGGGGCGGGGGCGAGCCGACCGGCGAGGATGGACCCCACGGACGCGGCCACGTCGTCGGCCACGGTGTGAAGCACGGCTGAAAATGCATCCGGTTGCATATCGTTCACAAAAGGTAGCATGACCGTGGAGCCGAGGCCCTCGGCCGTCCCCGCACCGGCCGGCTCCCACGGCGCCACGGTCCCCTCGTAGAGGGCCGATCCGGGGCGCAGCCGGGGGTCCACGCCGTCGACCATGAGGGCGTAGAGGTAGGCC
>NZ_CAJMXC010000140.1:0-1948 GCF_905219715.1 Olsenella sp. CU969 | reverse complement strand
GCCCTGAGGCGCTCCCCTCGTTCGGCTACGATGGGAACCGCGGGAGCGAGAGGCCCGCCGTGCCGCAGGCAGCGGCAAAACCAGGGAGAGAAGGGGAGGCCCAATGACAGACAGGCCCGTCAATCGCGCGCTGGTCTCGGTAACCGACAAGACCGGCGTGGTGGAGTTCTGCCGACAGCTCCAGGACACCTACGGCGTCGAGATCGTCTCCACCGGCGGCACGGCCAAGGCCCTGACGGCCGGCGGCGTGGACGTGGTCNAGATCGGCGACTATACCGGCTTTCCGGAGATGATGGGCGGCCGCGTGAAGNCGCTGCACCNCAAGGTCCACGGAGGCCTCCTCGCCCGCCGCGACGATGCCGGCCACATGGCCGAGGCCGAGGAGCACGGCATCCCGATGATCGACCTCGTGTGCGTCAACCTCTACGAGTTCGAGAAGACCGTCGCCTCGCCCGATGTCACGTTCGCGGACGCCGTGGAGCACATCGACATCGGCGGCCCGTCCATGCTCCGCTCCGCCGCCAAGAACTCCGACAGCGTCACCGTGGTGTGCGACCCGGCCGACTACCCCGACATCCTCGACNNCATNGCCGCCCATGGCGGCGNCACCTCCCTCGAGNTGCGCCGCCGCCTCCAGGTGAAGGCCTATACCACCACCGCGGCCTATGACACAGCCATCTCCACGTGGCTCGCCGGCCGCCTCGCCGAGGACGAGGGCGCCGAGGCCACGGCGTTCCCCGAGCGCCTCACCGTGGGCCTCACCAAGCAGGAGGACCTCCGCTACGGCGAGAACCCGCACCAGGCGGCCGCGNTCTACCGCGAGGACGACGCCCCGGCCCACTCGCTGGCCAACGCCGTGCAACTCAACGGCAAGCCGCTCTCCTACAACAACCTCCTCGACACCGACGCTGCGTGGGCGGCCGTCCGCGAGTTCGACGAGCCCGCGTGCATCATCCTCAAACATCAGAACCCCTGCGGCTCCGCCGTGGCCGAGGATGTCACCGCCGCCTACGACAAGGCCTACGCCTGCGACCCCGTGAGCGCCTTCGGCGGCATTATCGCCTGCAACCGCGAGGTGCCCCTCTCGCTCGTGGAGCACTTCGCCGACGTCAACAAGCAATTCGTGGAGGTGCTCATCGCCCCGTCGTTCACCGACGAGGCCCTGGAGCGCCTGGCGCGTCGCAAGAACCTGCGCGTGCTGGCCACCGGCGGTGTGGACGCCCCGGCGGCGCTGGAGATGCGCACGGTGGACGGCGGCCTGCTCGTGCAGGAGGTCGACCGCGTGACCGAGACGNCCGACNACTACCGTGTGGTCACCGAGCGGCAGCCCACCGAGCAGGAGCTCCANGACCTGGAGTTCGGCTGGAAGGTGGTCAAGACCGTGAAGTCCAACGCCATCCTCGTGGCCAAGGACGACGCCGGCATCGGCATGGGGCCGGGCCAGCCCAACCGCGTGGACTCCGCCATGATCGCCTGCGACCGCNCCCACAGGGCGTGTGAGCGNATGGGGNTGGCGCCGNAGAACCTCGCCGCCGNGAGCGACGCGTTCTTCCCGTTCCGCGACGACGTCGACGAGCTCGCGGCCCGCGGCGTGACCGCCATCATCCAGCCCGGCGGCTCCGTGCGCGACGAGGAGGTCATCGCCGCCTGCAACGAGCTCGGCATCGCGATGGTCTTCACGGGCAGGAGGCACTTCCGCCACTAGGGCCGAGGGCCGTCGGGCCGACAGGGGGTCGAGGGGCGGGATGCCTCTCGGCCCCCTGTCCAGTTGACCGGGCATTTTTGCCGCCGCTTTCGTGACAGAGGTGCCTGGCGTGACAGAGGTGCCTGGCCCATCTGTCACTTAGTATATTGCTATATTGATGGAAGATGCGCACCAGGGACACCGTGTGGCGCCTGGAGGGCCCGACCGACGTGACGGCGGCTCAACCGTGATGTGGGACAAATG
>NZ_CAJMXC010000139.1:0-1948 GCF_905219715.1 Olsenella sp. CU969 | reverse complement strand
GGTCGCTCGACGGCTGGGGCGTCCTCCAGGCGGCCGACACCGTCGCCGAGGCGGCCGCCGTGTCGTTCTCGGGTGGGACGCACCACGGTGGCGCGCCGTCCCTGCCCCATGGCGCCATCCCGGCCCCGGCCGGCCGTGGTAGGGTGGTTTGACGTCTTTATCGCCGTCCACCGATGCGAAGGGGGCCGCCATGGCTTTGACCGTCGTCCGCGACACAGAGGGGGCCGTCCTCGGGCCCGCGGCCCTGACGGCCGTCACGGAGGCCCTGGCGGAGCACCGGCCGGTGACCGTGATCGTCCCCTCCATGCGTGCCGCGCTGGACGCCCGCCGCGCCCTGGCGCGCGCCGGCATCGGCGTGGGCGTGGACGTCACCTGCCCCGTGCCCTGGGCCGACGCCCTCTGGGGGCGCCTGGGGGACGGCACCGCGCTCGCCCGGGGTGCCGACGTCACGGCCACGGCCTGGAAGGTCCTCGGAGGCAACGCGCTCATGGACGGCCGCCCCGAGTCCGCCGGCGTCTACCCCGGCTACGTGGACGTCGTCGCTACCCTCGCCGGCACCTTCTCGGTCCAGCTGCCCGCCGCCGCGGCCGCTGCCGGCGACGCGCTCTCGCCGCAGCAGCGCGACGCCTGCACCATGGCCCTCGCCTTGGCGGACGCCCTCGTGGCCCGGGGGCTCTCCACCCGCTCCCGCGTCTTCGAGGAGCTTCCCGACGCCCTCGCGGCCCATCCCGGCGAGGCCCGCTGCGCCCTCGTGGCCGCCGGCTGGGAGGACCTCGACGCCTCCCAGGCGCGGCTCTTCGGGCGCCTGGCCGCCCGGGTGGGCCTCACCTGGGCCGCCTCCGCCCACCCCGGCGCCGCCGGCGACGCCGCCCGGGCCTGCGAGGCCGCCGTCGCCTCCGAGGCCGCGCTCGCCGGCGCCCCCGTCTCCGAGGCCCCGGCCCGTGCCGCGGTCCCGGCGCCCCCGCGCTCGCCGGAGCTCCAGGCCCTGCTCGGCTCCGTGTTCGGCGGGGGAGGCTCCGTGGAGCCCACCGGGGCCGTGCGCCTGCTGGAGGCGGCCGGCCCCGAGGCCGAGCCCGAGCTCGTGGCCCGCGAGCTCGCACGCCTGGCCGAGGCTGGCGCCGAGCGCGTGCTCCTCGTCGCCCGCGACCCCCGCGAGGTCTGGCGCACCGTGTCGCCCAAGGCCTCCAACCGCGGCATCGCCGTGCGCGCCTCGTGGGTGGAGCCGGCGTCAGACCTCCGCGCCACCCGCCAGTTCCTCGCCTTCGTGGAGCAGCTCTCCGCCATCGCCGCGGCTGCGTCGCAGTGGCGCCTGGACCGCGCGGCCGAGGGCGCCCCCGACGCGGCGGCCGCGGCCGAGGAGGTCCTCTCGGCCTCCGTGGAGGCGGACCGCAGCTGGTGGCCTCCCCGCGCCGTGACGGACTTCCTGCTCTCGGAGCTCTCCGGCCTGCCTCGCGACATCGTGTTCTCCCTGGACGCCGCCTGGCGCCAGAACCGCGCCCTCTCGCCGGCCGCGGTGCTCTCGGACGTCGCCCGCGTGGCCACCCAGAGCGAGCCCCTCGCCCGCACCGTGGAGCTCGTGGCCGCCGGCGACTGGGCCGGCGCCGCGCGCGCCCTGCGCCCCAACGCCCAGGCCGCCCGCGACCGCGAGGCCCACCAGGCCCTCTGCGCCGTCGAGGACGCCTGCGCCGCGGTGGACGGGCTGTTCGGCGACGGCCTCGACCCCCATGCCCGCCTCACGGTGCTCGCGTCCGTGCTCTCGCGCATGGGCGTAGCCCGCTCGCCCGAGCGCGGCCGCTACGGGGAGGCCCAGCGCTGCACGGTGGAGATCCTCGACCCCGCCCGCGCCGCCTCCACGCCCCCGGGCTCCGTGGACGACGTGCTGCTCTGCGGCCAGACGGCGGCCGAGGACCCCATCTCGGCGCCCCACGACGCGGTCCACGGGCTCCTC
>NZ_CAJMXC010000138.1:0-1981 GCF_905219715.1 Olsenella sp. CU969 | reverse complement strand
CTCCTGCCCCCCTTGCCCAGATCGGTAAACCTGAAAACCCTTGTGGGGACATAAGCACTTCATTAGACTGTGGGGACCGTCCGCTCCTTTGGAGGTGGCCCCATGGTCNAGCATGTCCGGCGCCGTCGGCTCGGCGCCCTCCCGCTCCTGTTGGCCGTCGTCGCGGTGACGCTCGCCGCATGGCTGGCCGCGCCCGTATCCGCCCTCGCCAAGTCGTACGAGATCCCGCACGTGGACATCGACGCCACGCTGCAGCCCGACGGCACCCTCGTCGTTACCGAGGACCGCACCTTCTCGTTCGACGGCAGCTTCAACGGCGTGTACTGGCGCCTTCCCGCCGGTGACTACGAGGGTCGCTCCGTCGACCCGCAGGTGGAGTCGGTGGGCGTGGTCTCGCCGTCCGGCCAGCTGCAGTCGTTCTCCGAGGGCTATTCCGGGGCCACCGGCACCTACGAGCTGGACCCCGAGGGTACCTACACCGAGGTCAAGCTTTACAACCCGGCCGACGACGAGGACGTCACCTACCGCATCGTCTACCGGCTGCCGGGCCTTGCGTCCGCCTGGGCTGACACCGGCGAGCTCTACTGGAAGTTCGTGTCCGACGGCTGGGACGAGACCTCCCAGGACGTCACGTGCACCGTCCACCTGCCGGTGCCCGCCGGCCAGNCCGTGGAGCCCGAGGGCAACGTGCGGGCCTGGGGCCACGGCACCCTCGATGGCTCGGTGTCGTTCGGCGGCGACGACGTCGTCTTCTCGGTGCCCGCGGTGGGCGGCGACGACTTCGCGGAGGCCCGCATCACCTTCCCGGTCTCCTGGCTCTCCTCGGTGACGCCCTCCTCGACGCCGCGCATGGACTCGNTCCTCTCNGAGGAGCAGCGCTGGGCCGACGAGGCCAACCGGCGCCGCGAGATGGCCCGTGCCGTCTACGGCGGCACCGGGGTGGCGGTGGTGACNGCGGGCGCCGCCTCGGTGGCCGTGCCGCTGTGGGTCCTCTCACGCTATCGGAAGCGCCACCGTCCGGTCTTCCAGGACGAGTACTTCCGCGACGTCCCCTCCGACGACCACCCCGCCGTGCTCGGCGCCCTGCTCAACGACGGCGACGCCACGTCCGAGGGCTTCACCGCCACCCTCATGCACGCTTCTGACGCCGGGGCCGTCGACCTCAACATCGTTGAGGTATCCAAGAAGGGGATCCTCGGGCGGCCCCGGGAGGACTACCAGCTGGTGNAGAACCCGCGTCGCGCCGACGATCTCTCCGACCCCGTGGACCGTGCGTTCATGACCTGCATCTTCGACGACGTGGCGCCCCTCGTGAAGGGCTACGAGCCGCCCGCCNACGGNCGTGTGGCCCTGGACNTCTCGCGCCTCAAGAAGGTGGCCCAGAAGCATCCCGAGGAGTTCGTGGAGGCCTACGAGGGCTGGTCGTCCGCCGTGGAGGGCGCCTGCACCGCACGTGGCTTCCTCACCGGGGAGTCNACGGGCGCCGTCTTCTGTGTCCTCTGCATCGTCCTGAGCGGCATCGCCCTCGTCCTCGGGNTCGTCGCCCTCCTGGCGTTCGAGGCCCCGTTGCCCGCCTTCCTCACGCTGCTCCTGCCCGTTGCCGGCATCGTGGCGTCGCTCGTGGTCGTGGGCCGGCTCAAGGCCTACTCGGCCGAGGCCGTGGAGCTGCGCGCCAAGCTCGAGGCGCTGCGCCGCTGGCTCAAGGACTTCACGCGCCTTGAGGAGGCCGTGCCCACCGACGTCGTGCTGTGGAACCGCCTGCTGGTCATGGCCGTGGTCCTGGGTGTGGCCGACGAGGTGATCGAGCAGCTGCGCGTGGCCGTGCCCGAGATCCTGGACGACCCCGGCTTCATGCCCACCTACATCTGGTGGAGCGCCCACGGGTCAATGGGGTCTCCGGCGTCGGTCTTCGGCGCTGCGGCCGCCTCGAGCTATCAGGCGTCCACGGCGGCCGTGGCCGCGTCGTCGACGAGCTCTGGCG
>NZ_CAJMXC010000137.1:0-2120 GCF_905219715.1 Olsenella sp. CU969 | reverse complement strand
CCGCCAGGGGGGTGCCAGGGGGGGTGCCGCCAAGAAGCCGGGCCGGCATCAGCCTTGACAGAACCCCCGGACCTGGCGGGCGATGCCCTGGGCGTCCAAGCCAAAGTGCGCGAGCAGGTCGGCCGCCGGAGCGGAGGTGCCGAACGTTGTCATGCCCAGACGGTGCACGGGGCAGGGGCGCCTCTCGCCGAGGAGCTCGGCCACCGCGGCGCCGAGGCCCGTGGCGGTGCTGTGCTCCTCGACCGTGACCACGCGGCCGCAGCGTTCGGCGGCGGNGAGGACGGCCTCCTCGTCTAGCGGGCTCACGGAGTAGGCGTCAACCACGTGGACCTCGATGCCGTCGGACGCGAGGATGTCGGCCGCGGCGAGGGCCTGGGAGACCTCGACACCGCAGGCCACGATGGCCACGTCGCGGCCCTNGCGCAGCACGCGGGAGCCGCCGAGCTCAGCGGCGAAGCCCTCGTCGTACAGGGCGGGGACGGGATGACGGCCCATCCGCACATAGAGGGGGCCGGGCGTGGCGGCGGCCAGGCGCAGGCATGCGGCGGCGCTGTCGTAGTCAGCTGGCACGAGCACGCGCATCTGGGGCAGGGCGCGCATCATGCCGATGTCCTCGAGCGACTGGTGCGTGGCGCCGTCCTCGCCCACCGTGATGCCGGCGTGGGTGGGGCACACCTTCACNTCGNGNCCGGAGTCGNANACGGTGTTGCGGATCTGGTCGTAGGCGCGGCCNNGGGCGAACACGGCGAACGAGCCACAGAACACGGTGCGGCCGGTGAGCGACAGGCCCGAGGCCACGCCCACCATGTCCTGCTCGGCGATGCCCACGTCCACGAAGCGGTCGGGGTAGGCGGCGCCGAGGACCCCCAGCTTGGTGGAGCCGGCGAGGTCCGCGTCCACGGCGCAGACGTTCAGACCTTCCTCGACGAGCGACACGAGCGTGGCGCCGTAGGCCTCGCGGGTGGCGCGGGGTTTGGTCTCAGCCATGCCTTAAGCCTCCTTCTCGATGGCGTCGCGCTCGGCGTCGAGCTCGGCGAGGGCGGTTGCGGCCTGCTCGGGGCTCGGCGCGTTGCCGTGCCAGGAGGCCTGGTCCTCCATGAAGGAGACGCCCTTGCCCTTGACGGTCTCGCAGACCACGGCCTGGGGCGCGCCGGCGGCGGCCTTGACGGCGGTAAGGGCGGTCACGACGGCGGCCACGTCGTGGCCGTCCACGCGGGTGACGCCCCAGCCGAAGGCCGCGAGCTTGGCGTCGATGTCACCGAGGGAGCAGACGTCGGTCACATGCCCGTCGATCTGCAGGTTGTTGAGGTCGACGATGGCGCAGAGGTTGTCGAGGCCGCGGNGNGCGGCGAACATGAGCGCCTCCCAGTTGGACCCCTCCTGCAGCTCGCCGTCGCCGAGCAGGCAGAAGCCNTGGCGCGGNNTGGCGCCGACGGCCGCGGCGTCGATCTTGAGGCCGAGGGCGCAACCGGCGGAGACCGAGAGGCCCTGGCCNAGGGAGCCGGAACAGACCTCCACGCCGGGGCAGGCNTGGGAGTCGGGGTGGCCCTGGAGCTTGGAGCCGAGCTGGCGCAGGGTCATGAGGTCGTCGTCGGAGAGCCAGCCGAGCCGGTGGTAGGCGGCATAGAGGATGGGGGCGGCATGACCTTTGGTGAGGAAGAAGCGGTCGCCGGTATGGTCGTCGGGATTCNCGGCNTCATAGTCCATGACGCCCGAGAAGNACAGGGCGGCCACAATGTCGGCCGCCGACAGCGACCCGCCGGGGTGGCCCGACTTGCTCTGCGCCAGCATGCGGATCACGTCGTGGCGCATGGCGTTGGCTGCGAGCCTGAGGTCTCGCGTGTCCAAGGATGGTCCTCCTTCTGCGAGGTGAACGGACGGTTCAAGCATACCCGTCGAGCGGGGGCGCGACGGGAAGACGGCGGCGGGCGG
Source organism: Olsenella sp. CU969 (assembly GCF_905219715.1). Classification (NCBI taxonomy): domain Bacteria; kingdom Bacillati; phylum Actinomycetota; class Coriobacteriia; order Coriobacteriales; family Atopobiaceae; genus Olsenella; species Olsenella sp. CU969. Next base: position 188 of record NZ_CAJMXC010000137.1, on the reverse strand, counting down.
GGCGCCTCTGCGGGCGCGTCCCTCTCAGCACCTGAACGCGCCTGGGGGCGCCCCTCTCCAAACCTGAACGCGCCTGAGAGCGGATTCCACCTCCCTGAACGCGCTTGAGGGCGACTTCCCGCACGGTTCGGCACCGGTGGTCGCCCTCAACCGCATTCAGGTACCGACGGGGGGGTGCCGACGGGGGG
>NZ_CAJMXC010000136.1:0-2194 GCF_905219715.1 Olsenella sp. CU969 | reverse complement strand
CCATCTGCGCTCTCCCCTATCCCCGTTCCCCTACCATGGGGTCGGAAGGAGGCGCCGTGATTCCCATCGAGCAGGTCTACAGGCAGATAGCCGAGCTGGCCCAGGCGGCCGGCGTGGGCAGGGTCACGCTTTTTGGCTCCCGCGCCCGCGGGACCAACCTGCCAAAGAGCGACATCGACCTTGCCGTTGAGGGGTGCCCTGACTTCCCCGGGTTTGAGGAGACGTTGCAGGAAGACCTGTGGTCGCTCCTCCAGGTGGACGTGNTGAACCTCGACGGGCCGGTGTCCCAGGAGCTCCGAGACGCCGTGGCCCGGGACGGGCGGGTGCTGTATGAAGAAGTTTGACAACTACCTCGAGGCGCTGGAGAGCCTTTCACAGGCACCCGAGCAGGACCTGACCAACGAGTTCGTGCAGGCGGGCGTCATAAACAAGTTCGTCCTCCAGTTTGAGCTGGGTTGGAAGCTGCTCAAGGCGCTCCTTGCCGTGGAGGGCGACCCAAAGGCGGCCACCGGATCGCCGAGAGACGTGCTCAAGGCATCCTTCTCATGGCTCGACTGCCTTGACGAAGAGACCTGGCTCTCCATGCTGAGGGACCGCAACACCGTCACCCATATCTACGACGCAAAGAACGCCGAGCTTCTTGCCAGCGTCATCGTCAGCCGATACCTCCCCGCCTTTCAGCGTCTTGCCGACGGGGTGCGCGACAGGTACGGCGACGAGCTGGACGAGCTCGCGTGAAGCCGACCCAAAGGAGCCCCATGGCTGAGACCCTCACCTACCGCCCCGACGACTTCGACGGCGCCAAGGCCGTGCGCATCCGCGTGTTCATGGAGGAACAGGGCTTTCAGAACGAGTTTGACGGCGTGGACCAAGACCCGCGCACCCTGGAGGTGGCCGTGCGGGACGCCGACGACAACCCCGTAGGCTGCGCCCGCGTGTTCCCCTCGGAGCTGGAGCCGGGCGTTGGCACCGAGGAGGGCCGCTGGGTCTTTGGCCGCCTGGCCGTGGTGCCCGAGCACCGGCACAGCGGCTTGGGATCCAAGATCCTCGCCTACAGCGAGGAGGAGGCCAGGATGCGCGGGGCAAAGGAGCTGCACCTGCACGCCCAGCTGGCCGTCATGCCCTTCTACGGGCGCGCGGGCTACGAGCCGTACGGGCCTGTAGAGCTGGACGAGCACGTGGAGCACCGCTGGATGCGGAAGCAACTAGAATGCAGGAAAATGCTCTCTTCCAGCAGAACGGCGCTTACCGCTCAAGCCAACAAAGCAACAAGGCCGTAGGGACACATAACCTCCCAGATGCATCACTTGCCTAGCATCCGCTTTACAACAGAACGCATCTTCCCCTTTACCCTTTGGGAGAGCGTCCTAGTGAACGGCCACCTCTTCATCAGCTGTTCGGCGTCCATCCCCTGTTCGACTGCCGCCATAAAGTCCTTGTAATGCTCTCCGGGGCACACGCTGCTTACCAAAGCCGAGTTGCCTTTTACTATTTCGTCAAAAGAAGACGGCCCTGTCAGCATGTCTGGCGCAAGCTCTTTCAAAAGGCTACTTCCATGTTTTGTATTAGAGAGAACAGCGGAAACCCCCTTGTTCCAAGACGGGCACTCGTGGACCTCCGGGTCAAAACCCCAGAAGTCACCAACCGTTAAATCAGAACCGGCGTGTTGCTTATATGTGCATTGGTAACATTGGGGTCTTAGGCAATTGTTCGTAAGAAAAGACTTCATAAACCAATTGACCGAGTGCTCTTCAATCAAAACATTGTTTTTAGAGGTTGCAGAGAAGGAAAAGGCCTGCCAGCCAGTAGTTTTGTCGCGGAAGTTGACGTGGTCAATCTGATGACCCAGCTGGCACTCAAGCCATTCGCAATAGCGTCGCCAAAGCACAGGAGAAGGTACTCCATGACAGAAGAGGTCAATAGTGGTTACATTATCTAGAAATGCAACTTCTCCCAAGTACATATTAAAGCCCGCTACTTGGCATGGCGTACCAATGAAGAGAATAGGCACCCCAACCTCAGCTCTGCGCTTTAGATAACGTAGCTCTTCCTCATCAATAATACTCTGTAGATACTTTGAGCCCTGCAGACGTGAAAGGTTTTCCGGGGAGTCAACAAGAACATGTAACACCGACCTATATCCATCATCAAATGCAGCCCCGCAGACGATACCGCCCCCATCAACAACATGGGC
>NZ_CAJMXC010000135.1:0-2301 GCF_905219715.1 Olsenella sp. CU969 | reverse complement strand
CTCGACATGGACGCCCTCGCCGCGGCCCTCGCCGGGACCCCCGAGCCCGTGGTGGCTCTCGCCGGGCTCGTCCGCGACGTGCGGCTGCGCCAAGGCTCGGCCGACGGCGTCTTCGGCGGCGGCACGTCCCCCCTCCCCTGCACCCTCGAGCTCTTCCTCGCGGCCGAGCTCGAGGACGCCGACATCTTCTCGCTGGGCGACACCCCCGTGCGCGCCCGTGTGGCGCCCCGCACCGGGTGCCTGCGCCTCTCCTTCGCCGAGCCGCCCACAGACCCCGCCGCCCCGCTCCGCCTGAGACGCGTCGAGACCGCGTTCAACCGGACGCTCTTCTGCGACCGCCGGCTGGGCTGCTCCCCCGCCGGGGGCACGGACGCCTGCTACCGCTTCAGCGCGTCGGTGGAGGCCTCCGTGGCCGCCCAGGCACCGTGGCGCAGGGACGGCGACGTCACCGGCGCGTCCGGGGAGTGGGACGTGCGGCGCGCCGTGTCGGAGGGGCTCGAGGAGTTCCAGCTCCCCTACCGGTTGGACGCCCGGTGGCGCGTCAACGCCGGGGCCGGGGTCGTGGGGTTCTCCCTGGCCGCGCAGCCGGCCGACGCCATGGCCCGGCACGTGTGGGTGGAGGGCCTCGGCCGCGTGGTGAAGGCAACCGGCACCATGCGGCGCCGCGCGACCGCCGAGCTCGCGTGCCGGGAGGCGCTGCTCCTCGCGTTCCACGTGTTCGACCGCTGCGACGGCATGGGGCGCGTGTGGGTCCGCGTCGACCGCGGCCCCTCCTGCGTGCTCTCCGCCCAGATGACGCGGGCGTCCGTGGCCGACCTCGACCCGACGGCCCTGGGCGACCCCGTGGAGGCCGTGCGGCTCGCCGGCGGCTCCGTCTCCTGGAACGGGGACGGCCTCGACCCCGTGGTGCCCGGGTTCTCCCTCGATGACGAGGCGCTCTGCCCCCGTTGGCGCACGGATGAGCCGGAGGGCTCCGACCGGGCGCTCCCCGAGCAGGCCCGGCAGGCGCTCGGGTCCCCCACCCTGGCGGGGCTCTCCCGCGACGCCGCGGCACGGCGCCGCGCCCTCGCCGAAAGGATCGCGGCGGGGCTGGGCGGGTCNTGCGAGAGCAGCGTCTCCTTCCTGATGGGCGCGCTCGACGGCATCGACGACCCGGAGGTGCGCGAGGCCGTGCGCGGGCTCGTGGACGTGCTGCTCGAAGGGACCGTCGACGGGTGCGACCCCATGGCCCTGGCCGTGGGGGTGACCCGCGTCGACGCCGNGCGCGACGCCATGGCCCGGGCTGCGGCCCACNTCCACGGCGGCGACGGCGCGGCCGCCCTCTCCGAGGTGCAGGAAGCCCTGACCCGCACCGAGGCCTGGGTGCCGGAGGGCGCCCGCTGCTTCTCCAACTACGTGGAGCGGAGCCTCTACAACCGGCTCGAGGGGGCNGACGGCGGCCAGNCGCCCCTCGTGCCCGCCTCGCGCCTGGCCGCCCACCTGCTGGCGTCTTCGCTCCTGGCCGCCACGGGCGACGGCGACGGCGCCATGGCCCACGCCTTCGCCGCCCGGGACCTCGACCCCTTCGACCCGTCGGCGCACCTCGCCCTCGTGGCCCGCTACGAGGCCCTGGGCGACATCCCCATGGCCATCTCCTCCTGCTGCGACCTCCTCGAGCGCGCCTACGAGCCCACCGGGGCGGCCGTCGCCTACTACCGGCTCGCGTTCCTCTCGTGGCAGGAGGGGGACCTCGAGCTGGCCGACGCCTGCTACCGGCGCTCCATCGCCCTCAACACGCCCTGCGCCCTCATCGCCTCCATCGAGCTCTCGGCCCTCGAGGCCCAGGAGGGCGTCGCGCCCGTGCCGGAGGGGGAGCAGGGGCGCGTGCTCNCGAGCNNNGGCGTCCCGGACGCCCCCACCGAGGCTGTGCGCTCTGCCGTCCGCGAGGCCGCCCGGGCCGCTGTGGATGCGGGCGTCTTCCCCGTGGCCCGCGAGCTCGCCACGGCGGCGGCCCTCCTCGACGGCGACGAGGTGCTCCTGGGGCTGCGGGAGTCGCTGGAACAGCCCCACGGCGACTGACCCCCGTCCCACCACCCGGACACTTTTGTCCCACCCGTGCGGCAGCCACGGCACACGCAAGGATCCCAATGCTGCACTGTCCCTTAAATACGGGGCAGAAAAAGAGGGGGACGTACCCTGCGTACGAGAGCGCAGGGAGGATTCATGGCATCACATGAGACGGGCTGGGGCGCGGCCGAGGGGACCATCGACCTCGACGGCCTTATGGCCGCACTCGAGAGGGGCCCCTTCCCCGTGGAGCCC
>NZ_CAJMXC010000134.1:0-2398 GCF_905219715.1 Olsenella sp. CU969 | reverse complement strand
GGCATATCTGGGGAGGGCGGGCCGCGGCACGGGTCTGAGCTGCTCCCGATTGAAAAACCCATGCCGAAGAGGCCTCTGGCATGGGTCGGGCGGTTTTGTCGCAGGTCTACCGCAGAGCCCACTTGCGTCTGAAAACGGCTGAGGGCGTCTCAAGCCCGCCCGCTTCTACCTGCGCTTCGCCACGTTGACACCGTCGCCAAAGTCCAGCACTTCGGGCGCGTGGGTGTAGCGCTCCTCCTCGGGCGGGAGCTTGTGCCAGTCGCCGTACATGCGGGTGAGATAGCGGTCGAGGTCGTGGGGCGCCCAGGTCTCGATGCCGTCGAAACTCACCCGCTGGCAGGGCAGCAGACAGTCGACGGGCATGGGCTCGTACTGCGCGTAGCAAGGGTCTATCCACAGGTCGCCGGGGGTCTCGCAGCGCCAGGAGCGCTCGAATTCGCGGGCGATGAAGCGTTGGGGCACGCAGGACAGCACGCCATGCGCCGCCACGCAGGCAGCCTGGGCCGCGGCGCTCGGCACGTTCTTGGGGTGCGCGATGAACTTGAGGTAGCTGAGCCGCTGCCAGAACAGCATGCGANGCCGCTGCCGGTCCGCGATGNCCGGGTNGGCNTCGAGGGGAACGGAGGGGAAGACGTCCATGAAGATGGGCTGGCCCATTCCCGCCTCCACGGCCGGGGCGTCGGCAAAGCGGGTGCCGTCCTTCCAGATCTTGGCCCACAGCGTGGGGAAGCGCTCCGTGTTCTCCCAGGTATGGAGCGAGTAGCCCTCGGGCAGCGCAGAGGCGCCCTCGGCCAGGAAACGACGGTAGTCGGCCGCGGGCATCGCCGCGTCCACGTCGTCGTCCCAGGGGATGNAGCCGCCGTGGCGCGCGGCGCCCAAGGCCGTGCCGCCGTCGATGAAGTAGGTGAGCCCCAGCTTCTGACACACCTCGTCAAAGACGGCGAGCATTTCGGTCATCTCTGCCTGAAGGCGTTCGAGGGTGCCTTCGGGGTAGGGCTTGTGAGGCATGGCTTCTCCCGGTGTTAGAGGTGTGGTGCTCGGCAAGGGCAACGGGTTTCTCTGTACCATACCCTTCGTTCAGGGTTCACGATGGGTGGNTGCCGGCGCGTGCCGGCAGCATACGGGAAAGGTTCTTCTCCATGGCGCCTCACCACTACGCGATCTTCTCGGCCCAGTACCTGCCCTCCATGGGCGGTGTGGAGCTCTTCAGCGACAACTTGGCCCGCGAGCTCGTGCACGAGGGCCACCAGGTGAGCGTGGTGGCGTCGGCGCGTAAGGGCGCGCCGGCCCGGGAGGAGCGCGACGGCTTCCAGGTGGTGCGCCTTCCGGCTGCGCAGCTGCTCGACGGCCGCCTTCCCGTGACGCTCAAAGATGCCGCGTACCGCCGCATCTGGGGACGTCTGCTCGATGAGGACGTGGATCGCGTGCTCGTGAACACCCGCTTTTACCCGCACTCCCTNGAAGGCCTGCGCTTTGCCGCCNAAAAGGGCGCCCCNGCCGTCATGCTGGAGCACGGCAGCGCGCACCTGTCCTTTGGCATCCCTGCTGCAGACGCCGTNGTGAAGCGCTGGGAACACCTGGTCACCGCGAGGGCCCGTGCGGCCCGGCCCGTNTTTGCCGGCGTGTCGCTGGCGGCCTGTTCCTGGCTGGAGCACTTTGGCATCGAGACCGACGTGGTGATCAACAACGCCATCGACGCCGCGGCTTTTCGCGATGGCTCCTCCGGCCGCGATTTCCGTGCCGAGCTGGGCATTGCGCCCGACGCTTTCATGGCCTGCTTCGTGGGTCGCTTCGTGGCCGAGAAGGGGCCCTTGGCCGTTCTCGACGCCGCGCGGCTTTTGCCNGAGGTCTCCTTTGTCATGGCCGGCGCCGGTCCCGAGGAGGACCATATCCGCGCCGTGGCCGACTACCTGCCCAACGTGAGTCTCTTGGGCCGTCTGGGCCGNGAGGACGTCTCGGCGCTTTTTGGCTGTGCCAACTGCTTCGTTTCGCCTACGCGCTCGGAGGGCATGGCCACGGTCCTGCTCGAGGCCGGCGCCTGGGGCTGTTTGCCGGTGATCTGCCCCGTGGGCGGCGTGGCCGACGTGTTGGGGGACTCCGGCTGGGGCGAGANTTGCGGNGCCTCTGCCGACGAGGTCACGGCCGCCATTGCGCGTCTGGCCGTGCTGCCTGCCGAGGAGCGCGCCCGTCGCAGTGCCGCCTTCCGCGAGCGCGCGGAGACGGGCTTCACCTGGGCTCATACGGCCGCCCAGCTCGACGCCGCCTACCCCTGCGCCTGATCCCGCGCCCGACTGCGCGTCTTTTCCAGCGTCGTCCCCCTGTACCCCTCAACCGCTTTCAGGCGCAAGAGGCGGGGTGCAGCCGGAAGGGGGGGTGCAGGCGCGGGATCAGGCGCAGG
>NZ_CAJMXC010000133.1:0-2423 GCF_905219715.1 Olsenella sp. CU969 | reverse complement strand
GCCGTGCCCGCCGCGGCAGACCTGCTCGCCGCCCTTCCCACCCCCGTGACCGAGGGTGACGACGCCCCCGCGGCCCAGGCGGCCGACACCACCGTGGGCTCGCTCACCATCTCCGGCGGCACCGCAGGCGTGGACTACACGGTCTCCGGCACCATCGTGGTGGTGCAGACCGGTACACCCCTCACCTTCAAGGGCACCCTCACCAACGGCACCGTCCAGATCAAGCAGGGCACCTCTGCCAACATCACCCTGAACGGCGCCACCATCACGTCCAACACCAACAGCTCGCCCATCAACCTCATGGGCACGGGCACCACCCTCAGGCTCTTCCTGGCCGACGGTACCACCAACACCATCACGGTGAGCAGTCCCAGCTCGGTCTTCTGCGCAGGCATCCATTGCGGCGCCGGCTCCACCCTCTACATCGACGACTCGGTGGCCAACTGGAGCGGCTCCACCCACGTCGAGGTGCTCAACGGCGTGGTGGACACCACGGCCACCCTGGACAACGGCACGGCCGTCGCCCAGGGCGACCCGGTCACCCGTCTGGCGAGCCTCGACCCCGGCAAGCTCGTCGTGCGGGGCGGCGGCGGGTGTGCCGCCATCGGCTCCGGGTCCCAGGAGAACGCCGGCAACATGATCTTCGACGGCGGCGTCATCACCGCCTACGGCGCCGGCGGCCACGCCAACAACGGCGGCACCAANGCCNACCAGAACTGGNGCTCCNGCACCGGCATCGGCGCCGGCGCCGCCGGCGGGGCCACCAACATGTGGTTCAACGGCGCCCGGATCGCCGCCTACGGCTCCTACCACGGTGCCGGCATCGGCGCCGGGTGGTCCAGCGGCGCGGTGGCCACCCAGGCCGGCGCGGTGGCCGGCGGGGGGAACAAGACCTGTGGCAACATCTACATCAACGCCGGTTACCTCACCTCCCAGGGCTACGAGCACGGCAACGCCTTCGGCGGCGCCTGCGGCACCACCGCCACCAACTGCATCATCCGCATCACCGGCGGCACCCTTCACCCCTCCTCCTACTCCGGCAAGTTCGACATCGGCGGCACCGGCGGCTACACCATCGTCACCGGCGGCTCGGTCTACGTCTCCAACAAGAACAAGTTCACCGGNGTGGGCAACACCGCCTACAACACCCAGGGCGTCACCACGTGGAGCGACGTGACCGCCCTCGGCGGCTCCCTGCCCGCCGAGGACAAGGTCTTCATGCTCACCGTGGATCTCTCCNCCTCCGCCGAGCACCTCACCAATGAGAAGCTNGAGGACTTCAAGCTCTTCATCGGCGGAGAGGACGCCAGCTACGGCGCCCCCACCGAGTTCGAGGGCGGCAAGCTCTACCTGTGGCTGCCCGAGTGGGTGGCCGCCCCCAACGCCGAGAAGGAGGTGCGCATCGAGATGTCGGTGCGCAAGGACGACGGCACCGTGGCCAAGATCGACCCCCTCTACATCGCCAAGCCCTCCACCTCCGACACCACCCAGACCGTCAAGCGCTACATCNAGTTCCCCTTCCCGAACGAGTACCAGAAGACCCTCGAGAAGGACTACGACGGCCTGCCCTTCCCGGCCCTGGTGGTCGACGCCGCCCACCCCATCAAGGTGGTGCGCCAGGTNGGCGACCAGACCCTGACCGAGCTGCTCGACAAGGGTGACGACGTCAAGTTCAAGTACCAGATGCTCAAGGAGAACGAGGACGGGGAGTGGGTGCCCGANNGGGCCGAGNCCGAGGAAGGCGCCGCCACCCTGCCTACCGACACCGGTCGCTTCCAGGTGACCATGACCTCCTACCAGTACGCCAAGGACCCGGCCTACGCCTCGAGCTACTGGGGTAACCAGGCCAAGGGCGTGGCCACCATCAACCNGGTGCCCGCCGTGCTCACCATGGAGGGCGTCGAGTGGGGCCACCTGGCCGANGACGGCACCTGGACCCAGATCACCCAGGACAGCGCCGCGGGCCAGGCCGGCAACCGCCTCAAGCTCACCTTCAACATACGCAGCGCCAACACCACGGCGCTAACCTGTGCCGCCCCCACCGGCTCGTTCCAGGTGCGCATCGACGGCAAGAAGGTGGGCGACCCCATCGTCCTCACCGCCGAGGGTGTGGGAGCCTCGGCCTTCTCCACCATCGAGTGGCCCGACATCGCTGTGGGCTCCCAGACCGGCGGCACCGAGACCCGCCACGCCACCAAGGTCACCTACTACCTCGACCCCGCCAACCGCGACGGCCTCCTCGACATCCTCGAGTCGGCCGCGGGCGGCGGCGAGCACACGGTGAACATCGAGTACATCGCCGACAAGAACTACATCCAGGGCGTGGACAAGAACCCCGACAACGCCAAGGAGGACGACACCTTCATCGTGCCGGTGCCGCCCACCGGCGACGTGGTCCCCGGCCCCGACGACCCCATCAAGGT
>NZ_CAJMXC010000132.1:0-2435 GCF_905219715.1 Olsenella sp. CU969 | reverse complement strand
GGGTGGCGGAGGGCGGGTCCGACCTCTGTGGGCGTGCGCTCGCGCAGCTCGCCGTGGCGCGGCCCAGGCTCTGCCCGCCTGGTGCCTACGGCTGCATTGGGGTGGTCGCCGCGGCGAGCTGGGCGAGCGCACGCTCAAAGAGGTCGGCCCCGCCCTCCGCCACCTCGCGGAGGCGTCCGTCCAGCTCCGCGCAGGCGTTTCTCGCCGGCTCCCAGGCCTCGGCGGCGTCGCAGACCAGTCGCCAGTAGTGCTCAAAACCGCTCGACGTGTTGGTGGAGGCGGACGCCACCCGCGACAGCGAGACCAGGCCCATGTCGCAGTCCGGGCACACCTGCCACCCGCCCGCCTCCCCCTGGGCCACGGTAGCGTCGTCCATACGCTGCCCCCGGGCGCCGGGGCACCCGTCGAAGGCGTGGAGCCTCAACGAGCCGCCCTCCGACGTGCAGGGCCAGCGGACGGTGTCGAACAGGTCGCTCGCCCGGGTGGTCGCCGCGTCGTGGGCGAGGCGGGGCAGCCGCACCACGACCGTGCCGTCGGCGTTCTCGCGGTACTCGCCGGACCGGACCTCCGCCAGCGCGTAGGCGTAGTAGGCGCGGCGCCGGGCGGAGTCGGCCTGGGCGGCCGCACCGTCGCCGTCGGGCGCCTCCGCGGCGAGACGGGCCGCGTAGTAGGCCCGTGCCCGGAGCAGCGGGACCCCGAAGTTCCACCCCTCCATATGGAGGTGGCGCGGGTTCTCGCCGGCCGGCAGCCCCGCGAGCGAGGAGGCCCTCCCCCAGAGGCACGACGGGGCGTCCACGCAGTCCGCCCGCCAGCCGGCCTCCAGGGCGGCGTCGGCCTCCCGGCGGCGCTCGGCGGCCTCGTCCGAGAGCCCCGCGGCGTCGTCAGCGGCCCCGGCCAGCGCGGCGTCGTCGACGTCGCCCACCTGCGTCCACACGGAGCGGGACTCCGCGGGGAACGCCAGCGCCACGCCCGCGTAGCGCACCGACCCGGCGCCGTTGGCCCCCGCCGTGGCCCAACCGTTGGAGGCCACGGCGGCGGGCAGGGCGGCCTCGAGGGCCTTGAGCCCCTCTGACGCCGACGACGCGAGCTCCCTGCGCCCCTGGAGGATGGAGCGGCCGGCGTCCGCGACGGAGACGCCGGCCGCCCCCATACCCGGGACGAGACCGGTGACGATGCCGGCGCCCAGCACGGTAAGCCCGCAGACGCCCAGGGAGAGCACGGTCGCGTCAACCACCTGGGCCACCGTGGAGAAGGCGCGCACGGCCCTCGCCCCGGACAGCGCGCAGGCGTCGGCCACGGCCTGCACGTCGGCGGACCGGGCCGCCATCCACTGCACCTGCGCCAGCGAGAAGACGAGGGCCAGGCTCACGAGCAGGGCGCACGCGACGGCAACCGAGGTGTGACCGCCCTCGTCGTCCACGAAGGCGGAGATGCCCCACCGCAGGCCGACCTCACGACCAGATCGAGACCCAATCTGCATAGGAACCCCCCAACCACGACGGACGGACCCGCTCCCTCGCCTCCACCGAGACCTCGAGGAGGCTCTCCCCCGTGAGCGCGCGCACGACGGGGCCGAACAGCGGCAGCGGCGCCACCGCGCCCTCGACGCGCACCGCGACCTCGGCCGTGCGCGCGCCGGAGAGCTCCACCTCCCAGTCCCCCTCGTGGAAGATCCCGACGGCCGGCACCGCCGCCAGGCGCCGCAGCACGAAGGCCCGGACGTCGTCCTCCGACGAGGACGGGGCCGTGGCGAGGAGGCGCGCTCCCTCGCAGGCGGCCGAGGCCATGACCGAGCGGGTGTACAGGATGCAGAGGGGCTGGGCGAGCAGCGCCANGCAGAACAGGACGCAGGGCAGCGTCACAGCCGCCTCCACCGTGGACTGGCCGCGCTCCTCCGCGAGGGCGCGCGCTGTCCAGGAGCCCCGCTCAGTAGAGCAGGACGTCCTGAAGCGCGGCCACCGTGCCCGCGCCCAGCCCGTGGGACGCCGCCCTGGCGGCGATGTCCGCCGCCACCCCCTGGCCGAGGAACCGCCAGAGCGCCGCGAGGGCCACCGCCATGGCCAGGAACGCCCCGAGCACGAGGGCGTACTCCACCGTCGACTGCCCGCGCTCCTCCGCGAGGGGCGGCCGCCCGCCGCGCTCAGCCACAGAGTTCCTCCCATCGGTCCACCCCCAACGTCAGACGGCTCACCACCGACGTGCCCCCAGCCGTCTCGGACACCACGCAGACCACCACCTCGTCGGCACCCTGGGCCACGCAGCCCCACACGTTCCCGAGGAGGTCGAGGTAGCCGCCGTGCACGAGGGAGAACCCCCGGTCGCGGAGGCCCCCGAGCTCGTCCCCGGCGGCGTCGGTAAGATCCGACGGCACCTCCTCGCTCTCCCAAGGGACGTCGTCGGCCGCCTCGAGCGCGGCCGACGACGTCCCTTGGGAG
>NZ_CAJMXC010000131.1:0-2464 GCF_905219715.1 Olsenella sp. CU969 | reverse complement strand
TCGGCGCTCTCCCTGCTGGGGGTGGTCGATGCGGACATGCTCGTCTTCGGCCTCGCCTTCGGCTTCCCGACGGGGGTCCCGTGGGCCTTCCTGGCCGTCGGGTTCTGCGGCGGCATGGCTGTCCCGAGGAGGTTCTGAGGGGCGCGGCGGCATCATAGCCACGGTGAACGGGCCCGTGCCTGCAGCCACGCTGCGGATGCGGGCCCGTTGCCGTGGTCTGGCGCCCCCTTGCGACACGGTCGCGAGGGGGCGCCTTTCCGTTGTCTTTTGTATGACGGTCCGGGCGCCCGGTCGCGAGGGGCGGCCGGGCGGGTCCTTGGGCTGGGGACGCCAAATATATCAATTCTAGCAACCAAAAGGTTCTAGGAGTCTGAAAGAGCGCCCTTTTCTTCTGCCGAGGCGGGGTCGGCCCCGCCGTGCCGCGCACAACCGTTTTCTACCTGCTGGTGCATGGGACATTGAGAACAATAGAGAAATCAATGCGGTTCTTGTTCCCATAAAGAGAATAAAAACAGTACTCAGGATTTGTAATCGGCAGTTTCTTTTTTTGACAGAATAACCGGGATTTACCAGCGATTACTTTTGGGTAACGCATTTCTACCCTCCATTATAACAAAAATAAAAATAAAAGATATGGTTCGCAACGTGGAGAGTTGCAGATTGAAATCAGTCTTAACGTGATAGCTTTCCAAGTACATTCGCAATCGATGGTCTGCAGGCCCTGGGCAAACGGGGTCGGGGCACCGCCTGCCACCTTTCTCGGCCGCGGGCGGCCCCGAGTGCAAGGAGGAACTCATGTTCGCGTTCAGACGAGACCGGAAACGGACCCTGCGGTTCCGGGCCGCACGGCGGGTCGTGGCTGCCGCCGCTGCCCTGGCCCTTGTGTTTCTCTCCCTCCTCCCGGCCGCACCGGCCCGGGCGGCGGTCGCCGAGGAGCTGGCCTCCCACGTGGTCCCGGGCCTCGACCCNGAGAACACCGTGGTGAATCTCTTCGACTACGACATGGGGCGCCTCGACGAGAGCACGGGTGACCTGCNCCGCNNCCTCCTCGAGACCGATGAGGNGTCGGTGTACGAGTGGTGGTTCGGGGGCAAGGAGGGCAAGAACANCAACAGCGGCCGCCNGCTCACCTTCGGCACNGGCANGAAAAGCTTCATGGGCAACTGGAACCAGGGCTCCGGATCGAGCCAGGGGCTGTTCTCCTACAACAACCCCGGCTTCCCGTTCATGGTCGCCNCGACCCTCTCCGAGGGCCAGCCGTCCCTGAGCGACCGCACCGACCCCGCCGGCTCGGTCCTCGTCGGCTACAACGGCAACCCGTCGGTCTACAAGGACGCCCAGCGCGGCNAGGCCGGCGATGGTGACCNCATCTTCGCCAGCNCCGGGGCCAGGAACGTCGCCACCGGCGTGCAGTACCTGGCGGACCACCTGGGCAAGTACGGCGACGCCGCCAAGGTCCAACAGGGCAACGGCTCCTTCGAGGGCGGGTCGCTCTCCGACGACCTGCTCTCCCTCGGCTACCTCTTCGACGGCTCCGACCAGCCGGGAAAGACGCGCTACGAGAACGTCACGGGCCTCTTCCAGCTCGACGACGAGGGCTATTACTACTACAACATGCGTNGCAACNTCGCCGAGTTCACCGAGGACGCCACCGAGGGCAGCGCCGGCCACTTCACCCTCTATGACGCCCCGGCCGTGAACGGCACCAACTCCGTGGGCGGCTTCTTCCCCTTCGACCCGGCCACCGAGGTGTTCCGCGTGGCCGACGGCAAGCTGGAGAACGCGGTCGCCGCGGACAACAGCAAGGAACACAACCTCAACCACCACCTGGGCATGACCGTGGAGACGGTGTTCCGCCAGCCCTCGGGGGGAACCATCGGCGACAACGGCGCCCCCATGACCTTCCAGTTCTCGGGCGACGACGACGTCTGGGTCTTCATCGACGACGTCCTCGTCCTCGACCTGGGCGGCATCCACTCCGAGCTCTTCGGCACCATCGACTTCGCCACCGGCGAGGTGCTCCTCGGTCCCTCCTATGGCACCAAGGGCATCCCGGAGGACCCCGCCGACTTCGCCGTTCGCAAGACCACCATCCGCCGCATGTTCGAGTACGCCCAGGACCCCGACGGCGCCTCCGACCCCTATGCGAGCCGGTCCTACACCCATTCCACCGATAACGGCTACGTCATCGAGGACGGGACGTGGCAGGGCGACGCCCCCGCGCGCACCGATACCGCCACCGTGGGCGGCGTCCGCTTCAACGGGGAGACCTTCGCCTCCGACACCGGCCACAGCCTCAAGATGTTCTACCTCGAGCGCGGCAACTACGACTCGTCGCTCTCCCTGCGCTTCAACCTCCAGCCCGAGCTCTTCCAGGAGGTCGTGAAGGTCGACCAGTACGGCAACCCCCTCGCGGGCGCCGAGTTCGACCTCTACGCCGCCCGGCCCCCCGACAGCTCCGTCC
>NZ_CAJMXC010000130.1:0-2534 GCF_905219715.1 Olsenella sp. CU969 | reverse complement strand
CAGTCCCACCACCCGGACACTTCTGTCCCAATGGTCGGGCACTTCTGTCCCACATCGACGCGGCGAAGGCGCGGTCCGGGGCAGAGGGTTCAGTCGCTGAAGAACGCCACCGCGATCGCCCCGGGACCTGCGTGGGTGCCGATGGTGGGGCCCACCTGGTGCACCGGGAGCTCCTCCACNAGGTCCTCCCACAGCNAGCCGGCGTCCTCGATGTACTTGCGCAGGAGCGTGTCGTCCAGACCNGTGTAGCCCAGGGCCAGCGGGCGCGAGACGTCGATGCCGTTGCCGCGCTGGATCTCCTTCACCAGNAGGTTGTGGCCGNTCNTGGAGCCGNGGGCCTTGCCGATGACCTCCACGGCGCCGTCGCGCACTGCCACCACGGGCTTGATGGAGAGCATGCCGCCGACGGCNGCCGACGCCGCCGAGACGCGGCCCCCGCGCCTGAGGTACTCCAGGGTGTCGAGTAGGGCCACGAGGCGGACGTCGCCCTTCTCGGCGTTCAGGCGCTCGGCGNCCTCCCCGGCCNAGANACCCNCGTCCACGNGCTGCAGCGCGCGGTGCACGAGCACCGACTCTCCCACGGTGACGTTCCGGGAGTCGACCACGAACACACGGCTGTCGAAGCCCTCCGCGGCAAGGCAGGCGCTCTGGTAGGTGCCCGAGAGGCGCGACGATATGGTGATGCACACGACGTTGTTGCCGTCGGCCGTGGCCTCCTCGAAGGCCTGCGTGAAGGCGCCGGGGGAGATCTGGCTGGTGGTGGGGACCTGGTCGCCCTCCACGAGGAGCTCGTAGAAACCGTTGGCGTCGAGGTCGACGCCGTCACGGTACTCGGTCTCCCCAAAGGTCACCGTCATGGGGACGACGGTGACGCGTGGGTGGGAGGGGGCGATGTCCGAGGCGGAGTCGGTGATGATGCGGATGGCCACGGGGAGCCTTTCTGTCCGGTTCGCAGGCCGCGGTGGCGACCATACGGTTCACAGAGTGAACGGTCGTATTGTAGGCGACGGGCAGGGGCGTTCAGCTGCCGGTAGGGTCGTACATGGAATCGCCAGCCCCCGGCGGACCTGCCCGGCGCTGGCGATGAGGGTTCGCCTTCAGGTGCCTCGGCCGCAACTGACAGGTCTGTCAACAGGTGGTGACGGCTGAGCGCCACCTCGGCCGGGCGCCCCNACAATGGCCCCTACTTGACGGGGCCCGCGGGCCCGGACGAAGGGAGAGCCGTCATGGATCGAGCGAGGTCGGAGTTCCTGCCCTGCTACACCGTGGNGACCGACGCCTACGAGTCGGTGGCGTCGGTCGTGTCGCCCTACGGCACCCGTGCGGTGCTCATCGGTGGCAGGAAGGCCCTCGCGGCGGGGGAGGGGCGCCTGCGCGAGGCCCTCGCCGGCACCGGCGTCGAGGTCGTGGCCACCGAGTGGTACGGCGGCGAGTCGTCCCACGCCAACGCGCGGCGCCTTGCCGCCATGGAGGCCGTGGCCGGCTGCGACATGGTGTTCGCCATGGGCGGCGGCCGCGCCGTGGACTGCTGCAAGGAGGTCGCCGAGCTCGTGGCCAGGCCGCTCTTCACGTTCCCCACGGTGGCGTCCAACTGCGCCCCCGTCACGGCCATCGGCGTCTTCTACAAAGAGGACGGCTCGGCCGACGACTACTTCTTCCCCTCGGCCCCTCCCGCCCACTGCTTCATCGACCTCACGGTGCTCGCCCAGAGCCCCGACGAGCTGTTCTGGGCCAGCGTGGGCGACGCCCTGAGCAAGGGNCCCGAGGTGGAGCTCGCCAGCCGCGACCTTGTGCTCGAGGCCACCCCGGCCATGGGCAGGGCCATCGCGGCCACCTGTGAGGGGCCGCTCTTCTCGGACTCCGAGGAGGCCCTGGCTGCTAAGCGGCGCGGGGTGGTGACCGAGGCCTTCGAGGCCGTGGTGCTCGACATCATCGTGACCTGCGGCATCGTCTCCAACATGACCACCTCGATGGTGGACCCCGACCATGCCNACTACTACAACTCCTCCGCGGCCCACGCCTTCTACAACGCGTGGACGGGCATCTCGCCCGAGTTGGTGGAGGAGCACCCCCACGGCGCCGTGGTGGCGTTCGGGGTGCTGGTGCTCTGGGCCTNCGANGGGCGCATGGACGAGCTCNCACGNTACGCCNNANTCAACCGCCGCCTGGGGCTGCCGGTGACCCTTTCGGCCATNGGCGCCACGGCCGAGGACGTGCCCGGTATCGTGGGGCGCGCCCAGGCCACCAACGAGTGGGGCCGCGCACCCTACGGCTACACGGCCGAGCGGTTTGGCCAGGCCGTCCTGGACGCTGACTTCTACGGCCGTGCCCTCGAGGCCGACGACCCCTTGGCCGAGGAGGCCGCCCGTATCCGCGTGGAGCGCCATGCCCCCACGCCCGAGACCGCGGTGCCCCGGCGCGCGTAGGGGGCGCGTGTCCAGGGGTCCGTCGCAGGGCCGTCGACGGGGTCGCCCGCCAGCGGCCTTTTCCGCGCCTGCACCAAGTAGCTAGTTGGCGCACCCTGCGGCCGGAAG
>NZ_CAJMXC010000129.1:0-2655 GCF_905219715.1 Olsenella sp. CU969 | reverse complement strand
GACCACGCCACCGCCCGCCCGCGCCGCCGCTGGGTGGCGCCCACGATGGCCGTGGCCGTGCTGCTCGTCGCCTGGCAGGCCGTGGTGTCGCTGGGCGTCGTGCCGTCGTTCCTGCTGCCCGGGCCTGTGGACGTCGCCCGCGCCCTTGTGGACGACGTGCCGCTGCTCGCCTCCCACGCGCTCGTGACCATGGCCGAGGCCCTCGCCGGCCTCGCCCTGGGCGTGGCCGCGGGCTTCCTCATCGCCTGCGCCATGGAGCGGTTCGGCCCCCTCAGGCGCGCCCTCCGGCCCCTGGTCACCGTGAGCCAGACCATCCCCACCGTGGCCATCGCGCCGCTCCTCGTGCTCTGGCTAGGCTACGGCATGCTGCCCAAGGTGCTGCTCGTGGCCCTCACCACGTTCTTCCCGGTGACCGTGGCCCTGGCCGAGGGCTTCGCCTCGGCCGACCCCGACGCCTGCGACCTGCTCCGCACCATGGGCGCCTCGCGCCTCCAGGTGTTCCGCTACGCCAAGCTGCCGGCGGCCATGGGGTCGTTCTTCGGCGGCCTGCGCATCAGCGTTACCTACGCCGTGGTGGGCGCCGTGGTGGCCGAGTGGCTCGGCGGCTTCGACGGCCTGGGCGTCTACATGACGCGCGTGCGCAAGTCCTACTCCTACGACCAGATGTTCGCGGTCATCGCGATCATCTCAGCCCTGTCCCTCGCGCTCATGGCGGCCGTCGACGCGCTCGCGCGCCTGGCCATGCCCTGGCGCCGCCACGGAAGGAACCCCCAGCCATGACCGGCATCCCCCGTCGAACCCTGATCGAGACCGCCCTCCTCGCCCCCGCCGCCTGCGCCCTGGCCGCGTGCGCCGGTACGGGTGGCACTTCCGGCTCCGGCACCTCCGAGGACCCCGAGAAACTCACCTTCGTGCTCGACTACACCCCCAACACCAACCACACCGGCATCTACGTGGCCATGGAGAAGGGCTGGTACAGGGAGCGGGGCATCGAGCTGGAGGTCGTGCAGCCGCCCGAGGACGGCGCCGACGCCCTCGTGGGCTCCGGACGCGCCCAGCTGGGCATGGGCTACCAGGACGTCATGGCCAACTACCTGGGCAGCGACGACCCGCTGCCGGTGACCGCGGTCGCGGCCGTGGTGCAGCACAACACGNGCGGCATCATCTCCCGCAAGGGCGACGGCGTCACGCGGCCGGCGGCCCTGGCGGGTAGGCGCTACGGCACGTGGGACCAGGACGTGGAGAAGGCCATCGTGAGGAGCGTGGTGGAGACGGACGGCGGCGACTGGTCCCAGGTGGAGCTCGTGCCCGCCAACTCCACCGACGAGGTCACCGGCCTCAAGGCCGACCAGTTCGACGCCATCTGGTGCTTCGAGGCCTGGGCCGGGCAGAACGCCAAGGTCCAGGACTACCCCGTGGACTACTTCGCCTTCCGCGACATCGACCCGCGGTTCGACTACTACACGCCGGTCATCGTCGCCAACGACACCTTCCTCGCCGAGCAGCCGGACACCGTGCGGAGGTTCCTCGATGCCACGGCCAGGGGTTACCTCTACGCCTCCGAGCACGCGGACGAGGCCGCCGACATCCTCGTGGAGGCCGCCCCCGAGGTGGACCCCGAGCTCGCCCGCGCCTCCCAGGAGTACCTTGCCGACAAGTACGTGGCCGACGCCCCCCGCTGGGGCTATATCGACCCGGAGCGCTGGGCCTCGTTCTACACGTGGATGAACGACCAGGGCCTTACGGCGGAGAGGCTGGACCCCGAGGGCGGCTTCACGAACGACTACCTGCCCGGCGGTGAGTGACGTGGTGCCGGTCCTCGAGGCGTGCGGCCTCACGGTCTCCTGGGAGGGCATGGGGGTGCTGGACGACGTCTCGCTCTCCGTGGGCGCCGGCCAGCTCGTGTGCCTCGTGGGCCGTTCCGGCTCCGGCAAGTCGACGCTGTTCCACGCGTNGGCCGGGCTCTCGATGCCCGACGCCGGCACCGTGCTCCTGGAGGGGGAGGACGTCACCGGGCACCCCGGCTCCNTGGCCTACATGCTGCAGAAGGACCTGCTCCTGCCCGAGCGCACCGTGCTCGACAACACCGCCCTGCCGCTCCTGCTCAGGGGCGTGCCCAAGGCCGAGGCCCGCACCCGGGCGTCGGGGAGGTTCGCCCGGTTTGGCCTCGAGGGCAGCCAGGGTCTCTACCCGGACCAGCTCTCCGGCGGCATGCGCCAGCGGGCCGCGCTCCTGCGCACCTGCCTCATGGACGACCCCGTGGTCCTCATGGACGAGCCCTTCAGCGCGCTGGACGCCCTCACGCGGCAGGACATGCGCGCATGGCTCCTCGACCTCGTGGACGCCGTCGGGCTCACGGTGCTGCTCGTCACCCACGACGTCGACGAGGCCGTGGCCCTGGCCGACCGCATCCTCGTGCTCCGGGGCGACCCCGCGGCCGGCGTGCCCTCCTCCGTCGCGGGCGAGGTGGACGTGGACTGTCCCCGGGCCGATCGCACGGGGTTCGTGCTCACAGAGGCCGCCCTCGAGGTCAAGCGGGCGGTGCTCGCGCTGCTCTGAGGGCCGGGTGCGGCGGATGCGGTCGAGGGGCGTGGCGACGGCCGGGGCCGCCCCCCCCCGCGGCGCCCCGGCGGTCGCCACGCCCCTCGCCCGCAT
>NZ_CAJMXC010000128.1:0-2815 GCF_905219715.1 Olsenella sp. CU969 | reverse complement strand
CGTCTGCTGGTGGCAGAGGACGACCGCGACCTCGCCGAGGTGCTCGGCGTGTTCCTCGAGCGCAACAACTTCGCCGTGGAGGTGGTGGGCGACGGCCGCACGGCCCTCGACCACGGGCTCTCCGGCGCCTACGACGGCATCGTGCTCGACGTCATGATGCCGGCCATGGACGGCACCGAGGTGCTGCGGCGCCTCCGCGACGCCGGTGTGGACACACCGGTAATGATGCTTACGGCCAAGGGCGCCACACGCGACCGCATCGAAGGCTTTGACGCCGGTGCCGACGACTACCTGCCCAAGCCGTTCTCGCCCGACGAGCTCCTCTCCCGCGTGCGCGCCATGCTGCGACGCCGCGGTCCCTGGCAGCCGCGCACCGCGTCCTTCGGCGATCTCGTGCTGGACCTCGACGGCTCCGTGCTGTCGTGCGGCGTCCGCTCCGTGCAGCTGTCGCGCCGGGAGTTCCAGGTGATGGAGCTGCTCATGGCGGCGCCGGGGGCGGTGACGCCCGCCGAGGGGATCCTCGAGCGCGTGTGGGGCTGGGACGCCGAGGCGGAGGTCAACGTCGTCTGGGTGCACGTCTCCAACGTGCGCAAGAAGCTGGCGTCCCTGGGCTCGTCGGTGTCCATCGTGGCCATCCGCGGCCTCGGCTACACCCTCCGGGAGGCCGCCGGTGATTGAGCGGCTGCGTCGGCGTTTCGTGGCGGTGGCCATGGCCGCCGCCACCGTGGTCATCGTGCTCGTGGGCCTGGCCATCAACGGCGCCGGCCTCTACGGCGTGTGCGACCGCGCCGACCACGTGCTCTCCGTCATCGCTGCCAACGGGGGCACCATCCCGCGCGGGACGGCGGGGCTCGACCCCGAGACGCCCTTCTCCGCCAGGTACTTCGTGGTGGATGTGGGCCCCGACGGAACCGCCGTGGCCACGGACCTCTCCCACGTCGCGACCGTCACCGCCGCGGACGTCGTCGCCTTCGCCCGCCGGGCCTCGGCGGCGTCGCCGGGCTTCAGCTGGTACGACGGCTACCGCTGCCTCGTGACCGAGGACGGCCAGCGCCGCACCGCCGTCTTCCTCGACTGCCGGGGCGGCCTGGCGTCGCTCGAGACCACGGCGCTCGCCACGGTGGCCGTGGGCGCGGCGGCCGACCTCCTCGTCTACCTGTTCGTGCGGCTCTTCTCGGCCCGGGCCATCGACCCCCTCGTGCAGGCGGCCCAGCGGCAGCAGCGTTTCGTCACCGACGCCTCCCATGAACTCAAGACGCCCGTCACCGTCATCGTGACGAGCCTCCGCGTGCTGGAGATGGAGGTGGGGGAGAACCGCTGGATCGAGAAGGCCTCGCGGCAGGCGCACTCGCTGGCGCGCCTCGTGGACGACCTCGTGGTCCTCTCGCGCTTGGAGGACGAGGGCGCCGCCGTCCGGGAGCGCGTGGACCTCTCGTCCCTCGTGGCGGGGGTGGCCGACGACCTGGCGGACTTCGCCTCGGTGGAGGGCCACGGGCTCCGCGCCGAGGTGGAGCCGGGCGTGTCCGTGGAGGCCGACCCCCGCGCCGTGGGGACCCTGCTCTCCGTGCTGCTCGACAACGCCGTTAAGTACGCGCTGCCCGGCGGCGAGGTGACCCTCTCCCTGGCCCGGGTGCGCCGCGGCGCCGAGCTCCGGGTGT
Organism: Olsenella sp. CU969; assembly: GCF_905219715.1. Classification (NCBI taxonomy): domain Bacteria; kingdom Bacillati; phylum Actinomycetota; class Coriobacteriia; order Coriobacteriales; family Atopobiaceae; genus Olsenella; species Olsenella sp. CU969. The sequence continues at coordinate 1,157 of NZ_CAJMXC010000128.1, read as the reverse complement.
CCAACCCTGCCGAGCCGCTGGACCCGGAGGCGCTGGGGCGCGTGTTCGACCGCTTCTACCGGCCCGACGAGGCGCGGTCCCGGGAGACCGGCGGCTTTGGCATAGGCCTCGCCCAGGCGGCCGGTATCGTGGGGGCCCACGGCGGCACCGTCCGGGCCACCCAGGGCCCGGGGGCCGACGGCGCCAACGCCTTCACCGTGACGGTGTGGCTGCCGGCCAAGGGGGCGCGGGCTTAGAAGGCCAGGGGGTGCGCCGTGGGCACGCGCCGCTCGTAGGTGACGAACTCCGTGAAGCCCAGGTCGCGGAGCATCCGCTGGCCCACCCGCAGGTAGGAGCCCAGGTGCGAGGGCCGGTGGGAGTCGGAGCCCAGGGTCAAGAGCGTGCCGCCGAGGTCGCGGTAGAGCCTGAAANCATCTGAGGACGGCATGGTGTCGTCGAGGCCGTAGCGCCAGGACGACGTGTTGAGCTCGATGGTCTTCCCGTGGGCGATGACGTGCTCGAGCACGGCGGCCACCTGGTCTCGGACCCGCTCGAAGGGCACGGGCCCAAAGGGGTCANAGCGGCGCATGAGGTCCAAGTGGGCGACGGAGTCATAGCCGTCGAAGGCGTCCATGACGGCCAGCATCTCGTCGTAGTAGTCGCGGTGGACGGCGTCTTGGTCGCGTCCCTTTTGGTAGTCGCCGTTCCAGAACTCTCTGTCTTCCACCTGATGGATGGACAGCAGGCAAAAGTCCAAGCGGTCGCCCCAGTGGTCCAGTACGGCCTCGTACCGGGCCACCGTGTGGCGCTGCACGCCCAGCTCCAGCCCGGCCCGTATCGTCAGCCGCCCGTCAAAGAGCGCTCGTACGCGTTCTACCTCTGGAAAGTAGCGGGCGTAGTCCACGTTAGTGACGGGCTTGCCGTTGTCGGGGTCGAATCGGTCGCAGGGCTCGCCGGCATCGGGCTTCACGCCGTAGTCCACATGGTCGCAAAAGCACAGGGCGTCCAGGTTCAGGCGGAAGGCGTCCTCGGCCACCTGCTCCATCGGGTAGACGGAGTCGTCGGAGAACTCGGTGTAGACGTGGAAGTCGGCGAGCATGGCGGTCTCCCTTGCGGCTCTACGGGGCGGCGGTGGTGTGACGGGTCCGGGCGTCCCCGACCAGTCTAGGGTTTCAGGG
>NZ_CAJMXC010000127.1:0-3035 GCF_905219715.1 Olsenella sp. CU969 | reverse complement strand
CGGCCCCCTCGACGGCGGCCCGCCCGCCCGCGTCCTCCGCCCTGGCGGCCCCGTCGCGCAGCACCAGGTCGAAGCCCCGGGCATAGGCGGCCGCGGGCTCGTCGGGGTCGTCCAGGTACATGACCGTCTGCCAGCCGCCGCCGAGGGACAGCACCCGTATGGCGCGGCCGTCGGGGCTCGTGGTGGTGAAGACGTGGGCCCGGCCGAACATCGTGGGAAAGAGGCGGTCGTCCCTGCGCCCCAGCACGGTCGCGGCGGCAGCAGCCGCCACGGCGGCCCCGGCGCCCACGGCCACGGCGGCCGCGACCCTCAACGGGCCCCTCACGCGTCCTCCTCGGGAAGCCACAGGTGCCAGGGCAGGCCCTCCACGAAGGTGGGCGCGGCCTCGCCCTGGATGAGCGGGCGCACGTACTCCCGCATCTCGTCGGTCACGCCCATGCCGTCCGGACGGATCCACTCCGTGGGCACCGGGCGCACGCGGTTGGCCACGGCCGATATGGCCGACAGCCCATAGGACACCGAGTAGGGGCGGTTGTGCTCGCGGCGCATCACCGGGACCATGCCCGTGCAGCCGTCCTTGGCCGCCTGCACGGCCACGCCTCCCAGGGTGGAGGCCTCCTCGAGGTCCGTGGCGCTCGCCAGGTGCGAGGCGCAGCGCTGGAGCGTGGAGAACTCCACGGCGCGCGTCTTCACGCCCAGGCGCCCCTTGACCAGGGCGGCCAGGTAGCGGCCCACGCCGCTCTGGGTGGCCACGTGGCCGAAGGCGTCGATGCCCACGGACTCGTCGCGGAACAGTGGCTCGCCGTCGGCGCGCACCACGCCCTCGCTGGCNGCGACCACCACGGTGTCGCGCTCCTCCAGGAGCCCCTCCACGGCGGCCACGAAGGCGTCGACGTCGAGCGGGGCCTCCGGCAGCAGGATGATGTCGGGGCCGCCCGCGCCGGGGCGCCCGGCCAGGGTGGAGGCCGCCGTGAGCCAGCCGGCATCGCGACCCATGATCTCCACCACGGTGACGCTCTTGAGGAAATAAGCGGCGGAGTCGCGGGCCACCTCCTTCACGGCGCAGGCCACGAACTTGGCCGCGCTGCCGTAGCCGGGGGTGTGGTCGGTGCCCACCATGTCGTTGTCGATGGTNTTGGGCACGCCCATGAAGCGGATGGGGCNGCCCGCGCGCTCGCCGTACCGGGCGAGCTTCTCGATGGTGTCCATGGAGTCGTTGCCGCCGATGTAGAGGACGGCGTCCACCCCGAGGGTCTCGAAGCGGGAGAAGAGCCGCTCGAACGGCGCGGTGTCGCCGTCGGGGTCGGGGAGCTTGTAGCGGCAGCTGCCGAGCAGGCTCGCCGGCGTGCGGCGGAGGAGGTCGAGCTGGAGCGGGTCCGAGAGCAGGCCGTCGAGGTCCACCACCCGGCCGGCCAGCACGCCCTCGATGCCGTTGCGCATGCCCAGAACCCGGGCCCCCAGCTGGTGGGCGCACTCGAAGACGCCGGCGAGCGTGGCGTTGATGGCCGCCGTGGGCCCTCCCGACTGCCCTACCAGCACCGTCGCGTTCCAGCTCTCCTGTGGTGCCATGGGCCCTCCTCGCGTGTCGAAACGTGCAGGACCCACTTTAGGGCAACCGGCGGCGACAGGGTACCNGGTCGGTCTGCCGCCGCCGGGGCCGGCGCGTCACCCCTCCGGGGGAGTGAGGAGCGCCTGGGCCGCCTCGGGCACCTGGTCCCAGGAGACCTCCTCCCACGAGATCACGCCCACGAGGGGGCGCGTCTCGAGCAACAGGTAGGCCTTGTCGCGCAGGATCCGCTCGGTGTCGAGGGTCACGGGGGCCGGCTTGCCGTCGGGCGTTGCCCCGTCGAGGTGGTAGGAGTAGGTCATGCCGCCGTGGGGCTCGATGGGCTGCACGAGGTTGTCGTCGGTCTGCACGTAGACCCGGGCCGGCTCGCCGAACTTGAGGACGAGGAGCGCCGCCGCCACCGCGCACACCCCTGCCACGGCCACCAGGCCGATGACGATCTTCCTTGCCACGGGACCTCCCACCTGTCTGGGGCGCCGGCCGTCCGGCACCCGGTGGACCCATGGTCCCAAGGGGCCCGGTGACGGGCCATCGAAGGGGGTGACATCGCGGTGACGGTTTCGTAAGGGTGGCACCCTCGGATTTCTGTCTCTTGAGGGGTCGGTGGGGGGCGACGGCGGTGACGACCGCGCCGTGGGGTATGGTGGTCCCGACCGTCGTTCGGACGACAAGGAGACCCTCCGTGGACCGTTCCCGCCGCAACCTCCTCACGTCCCTGCTCGCCGCCTACAACGCCGACCCCGGCTCCCCGACGGGCCGGGTGGCGGCCTACCTCCTCGAGCACTTCGGCTCCCTCTCCCAGATATCCAGCCGCGACGTCATGGCCGCGGCCGACGTCACCCGCCCCGAGCTCCGCAGCGCCGTGACGGCCCTCGGTCTCGCTGACTTCGCCGACGTCGCCCGCTGCGGCGGCGAGTGGCCGCTCTTCCGCGACTACTTCCTGGCCTACATGGCCTCCGGGGGCGACGCGGGCCGGCTGCGCTCCGAGATCGACCGCCTCTACGACTCCGTGGACGCCGCCATGGACACGCCCATGGCGGCCTCGCTGGTCTCCTCGCTCCACGGCGCGCGCTCCGTGACGGTGCTCACCGCCGACTCCTCGGCGGCCGCCCTGGGCGAGTTCCAGCGGGCCATGGTCATGGAGGGGCGCCTCGTGCGCTTGGTGAGCGAGAGCGATCCCAAGGAGGCCCTGCTGGCGTCGCTTGGCCCCGCCGACCTGCTCGTGGCCGTGTCCACCTCGGGCGGCTCCGTGAAGCGCTGCCTCGACCTCCTGGAGGGCTGCGAGGCCTGGAAGGTGCTCGTCTCGGCCTGCGACGACGAGCTTGTGCAGACCCCCTTCGACGACGCCCTGCTCATCGGCCACGCCATGGCCGAGGGCGAGCCGCTGCACCGGGTCTTCGCCACCTACGGCGTGGCGTACCTGTTCGACCGGATCTTCGCCGAGTACGCGGGGGAGCGGGGCCCGGCG
>NZ_CAJMXC010000126.1:0-3104 GCF_905219715.1 Olsenella sp. CU969 | reverse complement strand
GCGCCCAGTCCATCTCCCGTTTCCTCACCAAGGGGACCAAGGTCGCCGTCGAGGGCCGACTCCGCTGGAGCCAGTGGCAGGACAGGGAGACCGGCAAGAACCGCTCCAAGGTCGAGGTGGTCGTGGACGAGCTGGAGTTCATGAGCCCCCGCCAGGACGGCCCGCAGGCGGCCCCACAGGGCGCCTACCCGCAGCCGCAGGCCTACCCGGCCCCCCAGCCCCAGCAGCCCGCCTACGCGCCGCCGCAGGCCTCCTGGCCGGCGCCAGCGGCCCCTGCGCAGCCACCCGCGCAGCCGACCCTGCAGCCGCCGGCCGCGNCCCAGACCGATGACATCCCGTTCTAAGGAGCCGGACATGACGAACCCCATCAGCGAGGAGTGCGCCGCCATCGCCGCCCGGGAGCGCCGCGACGAGGTGCTCGACGCCCTCGCCTGCGCCCTCATGGACGCCGACCGCATCCACCAGCCCGGCGCCTGCATCTGCCGCCACGGCNACGGCTTCTCCGTCGTCCTCGAGCCCTATGTCGAGCACGACACCGTCATCGACGTCGACGGCAACCCCGTCGGCGTCTCCAAGGGCGCCCGCCTCGCCCTGCTCCACGCCCTGGGCGGCGTGCCGGAGCCCGAGCCGGAGCCCGACAGCTGGGAGCGGCTGAAGAATGACGCACAGAAGGAGCTCATCGACTACTGGTCGTGCCGGGACGTGATGTGCAATGACTGCCCGGCGATAGTCGACGGCAAGAACCCAATGGATCGATACGGCACGGCTGGCTGCGGCCTTGCGATGAGGGCCGACATCGTGGCCCGCGCCAAGGCCCTCGCGGGGGCCTCGTGACCTCCCGGGGGGGCGCCCCGTCCCCGTCGACGTGTGCTCCGGCCCCAAGGGCGGCGCGCCGACGGTCCGCTGCGGCGCCTGCGGGTGCCGTCTCTCCAGGACGGCCAGGTACTGCCCGCGCTGCGGCGCGGAGGCGGACCGGGGACCGGAGGCGGCCATGGCCGAGCGCAGGGACCGGGAGCTGCTGGAGAAGTACCGCCGCCGCATGCGCGGCGACTGGACGTGAGGGAGGTGACCGCCGATGAGGCACTGCTGCGTGACGTGCCGGTGGGCGTGGCCGCCGGATCCCAGGTCGGACCATGACGAGGGGCTCGAGGCCGAGTGCCGCCGCTTTCCGCCGCAGATGGTCTACGCAGGGGCGGAGGACATCTACACCTGCATGTGGCCTGCGGTCGGCTATGAGCACTGCTGCGGCGAGTGGGCCGCGGACGAGGAGGCGTGAGACGTGGGCGTGACCATACAGGAGGACATGTACGAGGCCGCCGAGTTCATGCCTCCCGAGCAGAGGCAGCCGTTCATCGCGGCGCTGGTGGCCTTCGGGATGTCCGGGGTGCTCCCCGACGAGGGCGAGCCGTGGTACCCGACCTTCCACGTATGCCGGCGCCGTCTCGAGATGAGCGCGAAGCGCTCCAAGGACGGACGTGAGTCGGTAGCTAAAAGGTGGGCTAATAGGCAGGAAGAAGGTACCTCCATAGGTACCTATAAGGACACCGACGAAGGTACCAACGATAGGTGCCGCGTAGGTACCAACTCTACTGAGGTGAGTAGAGGTGAGAATGAGGTGAGGATGAGGAGAGGTGAGGAGAGTTCTAAACGCATAGAGTCCGGCACGGACGACGGGGGCTCCCCCATGCCCGACGGGCCGGTGCCCTACGGCGCGATCGTCGGCCGCCTCAACCAGCGCGCGGGCGCCGACTACCGCCCGTCGTCTAGGGCCACCCGCCGCCTCATCGACGCGAGGTGGCGCGAGGGCTACCGCCTCCCCGACTTCGAGGCCGTCGTCGACGCCAAGTGCTCCGAGTGGGCCGGGACCGAGATGGCCAAGTACCTCCGGCCCCAGACCCTCTTCGGCACGAAGTTCGAGGCCTACCGCTCCCAGGCCTCCATGGACCGGGGAGGGGGTGCGCCCGATGGCTGGTACGACTTCGCGTCGCTCGACGCCGAGTGAGCCGTGGGTCCCCTACCCGCCGGACCCGGCGTGGGTGAGGTCCCGCTCCCGGGTGCCTTTGGCCTACGGGTGGGTGGAGCCCAACGGCGCCTACGCCCCCGAGNTCGCCCGCGGCGGCCTGTGGCTCTTCGGGGANGGCGGGTGCGGCAAGACCGCGCTCGTCCACGCCATCCGNCTNTGGTGGGACGGCTCCCACGTGGAGCTCACCGAGGCGGACCCCCAGGGCCGTGTGTGGTGCGGGGTCCGGGAGCGGTCNGTCTACGTACTCGAGGACGAGATGGTGGACCGGCTGGAGCAGGCGGACCGATCATGGCGGGCCGACTNCNCCCCCGAGCTGGCGCAGTACGCCGAGGCGCCGCTGCTCTGCGTCGACGACGCCGGCGAGGCCGAGCCCACCAAGGCGGCCTACAAGGCCTGGTACCGGGTGCTCACGGCCCGTTCCGAGGCCGGGCTCCCCACGGTGGCGGCCAGCCGGTCGGGGCTCGGGGACTTCTGCGAGGCCTTCGCCCGCTCCAGGAGCGTGAGGCCCGCCCAGGCGGGGCGCCTCGGGGAGCTGGTGCGGCGCTCCATGGTGCCGCGCCGGGTGAGGGGGCGCGCGGATGGCCCTGGGCGGCCACAGGGCGCCGGGAGACGGGAGCTGGGGGTGGTGCCGGGGTGAGTAGGCGCAATCGGGTTTTCAGGGCCGCAAATCGCCGCAGAGGGGCCCGAAGGCAGAGGCCGGCCCTCTCCAGGCTCTGGCGGGCCTGGCGGGCGGCGGGCATCCCGCTGGGCCTCCGCCTGGCGTGGGCGGCCGCCGACCTGTGGGCGTGGCGCCCCTGGGCCGCCGGGGCCGCGTGCCTGGCGGCGGCCTGCGCGGCGGCGTGGCTGGCGGTCTCGGCGTGGATGGGGGCGGTGCACGGTGGGTGAGACGGAGCGAGATGGGGCAAATGCCCCATCTACGAAATCAGCACGAACCTGTAAGAAGCGGCCGATGTACCGCCTGTGGGAGCCGGGCGAGCTCGAGCGGGTGCTCGCCCACCCGGAGATGACCGCGGCGGAGCTCGCGGCGATGCTGCCGGGGCGCACGGCCAAGGCGGTCAGGCGCATCCGGGAGCGCCACGGC
>NZ_CAJMXC010000125.1:0-3112 GCF_905219715.1 Olsenella sp. CU969 | reverse complement strand
CTCAAGGACCGGCTGACGAGAGGGGGCCGGCACCCGGTGCGACGGGTGCCGGCCCCCTCGGCAGTGCGGGCGGGGGAGGGCTCAGCGCTGGCGGTACACGCGGTACTCGTAGGCCACGCCCTCGTCGGTCTCACCGCCCGGGCAGCGCTTGGAGAGGCACCAGCCGGGGTGCGTGTCGAGGTTGGGGAACCACGCGTCGGCCTTGGGGCAGAGGGTGTGGTTGACCGTCACGTCGCAGGCGCTGCACAGGGGTAGGAAGGTGCGGTAGACCGACTCGCCGCCGATGACCCACACCAGGTCGTCGTCGGCCACCATGGACAGGATCTGGCTCACGCGGTGGGCCACCTCCACGCCCTCGCGGGCAAAGGACTCGTCGCGGGTGAGCACGATGTTGCGGCGCCCCGGGAGCGGCCTGCCGCCGGGCAGGGTCTCAAGGGTCTTGCGGCCCATGACCACGGTGTGGCCCCAGGTCTTTTCCTTGAACAGGCGCATNTCGGCGCGGTTGGAGGCCGAGAGGCGCCCCTTGCAGCCGATGGCCCAGTCGTCGGTGACCGAGACGATGGTGCGGAACTCTGGCTTCATGGGAGCGCCTTCCCTAGACGGCGATGGGGATGTTCTTGACCTGCGGGCCGTGCTCGTAGCCCTCCACGACGAGGTCGTCCACGGTGAAGTCGTAAAAGTCGGTGACCGCCGGGTTNAGCGAGACCNTGGGCGCCGGGTATTGCGGGCGCTCGATGAGCTCTTCGACCAGCGGCACGTGGCGGTCGTAGATGTGGGCGTCGGCGATGACGTGGAGCAGCTCGCCGGCCTCCATGCCCGACACCTGCGCCATCATCATGAGCAGGATGGCGTACTGGCACACGTTCCAGTTGTTGGCGGCCNGCACGTCCTGGCTGCGCTGGTTGAGCACCATGTTGAGGGTGGGGCGGGGGTTTCCCGGCTCCTGGGTCACGTTGTAGGTGACGCTCCAGGCGCAGGGGTAGAGGCCCATCTCCGGCAGGTCGCCGACGGTGTAGGTGCTCGTGATGATGCGCCGGGAGAACGGGGTGTGCTCGAGGTCGTAGAGCACCTTGTCCATCTGGTCGAAGTCGCCCTCGGGGTAGTGGGTCACCTGGCCGATCTGGTAGCCGTAGGCCTTGCNGATGGACCCGTTCTCGTCGGCCCAGGAGTCCCAGATGTGGCTCGAGAGGTCGCCCACGTTGTTGGACTTCCTCTGGTAGATCCAGAGCACCTCGTCCATGGCGCTCTTGAGGGCGGTGCGGCGCAGGGTGATGGCGGGGAACTCTCGGCGCAGGTCGTAGCGGTTGACCACGCCGAAGCGCTTGACCGTGTAGGCCGGGCTGCCGTNCTCCCAGTGCGGGCGCACGAGCTCGCCCTCCGTGGTCGTCCCGTTGTCTATGATGTCGCGACACATGGAGCAGAACAGCTCGTCGGCGTGGCTCATGGTGCCTCCCTAGGGGTGTCGTTGCATGGGAAAAGGGCCCCGCGAGGGGCCCGGTGTGTCGGGGGTCAGGACGCCGAGAGGCTCAGCGCCTCCATGAGGCTCTCGTAGCCGTCGTCGGCCACGGTGTTGAGGCCCTCGCGGCAAGTGTCCTCGAAGTCGTCCAGCGTGGTGCTGCCGTTGCCCGCGGCCGCCTCGCCGAGCGCGGCGAGGGCGTCGGCCGTGTCGTCCCAGCGCTCGGCCACGGCGCGGGCCGCCTTGGCGAGGAGCCTCGCCTCGCGGCCCTCTACGCCCTCGGGGAGCGCGTCGGCGAGCCCTGCCGCCTGGGCGGCGGCGTCGGCGGCCGTCTGGCGGGCCTCCTCGACGGCCTTGGCGGCGGCCTCGTCGTCGCCGTCCTCGGCGGAGGCGAGGGCGGGGCGCAGCTTGGAGACCACGGTGCCGTTGGCGGTGGCGTCGAGGGCGCAGAGCCCCTTGACCCAGTCGCGCACGCCCTGGGGGACGCCGGAGTAGTCCNAGGCGGCCACGTAGTCGTCGATGGTCACGTCGTAGGATTCCACATAGGCCTCGAGCCCGCTCTCCAGCGTGAGCTTGTCGACGGAGGCGCGGTCGTCCCAGCCGAGGCCGCCGTCCCAGTCGTCATAGGGGCTCGTGCCGTCCCAGCCGTCGTAGTCGTCGTCCCAACCGTAGCCGTCCCAGCCGTCGTAGTCGTCGTACCCGTAGCCGTCGTCCAGGTCCCAGTAGTAGGGCGCGCCCGCCACGAGGAGCGAGGACGTGCAGCCGCCCACGCCGAGGGCGAGGAGGCAGAGGACCGCCAGGGCGCACACCACCCCCACGACGGGGCCGACGCCNGCATGGTTGTGCTCGTGGTCAGTGGTCGCAGAGGCCGACTCGACGACGGGGTCGCCGTCCGGGACGTTGGCGACGTGCTTCTCCTCCATGGGATCCTCTCGCGGGCGGTCGGGTGCAGGNGGCCTGATTCTAACAGGCAAAGGCGGGACCCCGTGCGGCACGGTGGTCGTACGGTCGGGGGCGCGTGCCCTAGTGCTCCTCGAAGATGGCGCCCCACCAGGTCTGGAGGTTCCTCATGAGGTCCACGTCGGCGGGGAGCCAGGCGACGTCCATCAGCTCGTCGCGGGAGAGCCAGCGGAGCTCGTCGTGCACGGAGGAGACGGGCTCCTGGCCCGCGGCGATGCGCGCGCAGAAGACGTCCATGGAGAGGTGGAAGTCGGGGTAGTCGTGCTCCACGTGCTCGAGCGCCCACAGGGATTCCAGGTCGCAGGAGAGCTCCTCGCGCACCTCCCGCACGCAGGCCTGCTCGGGCGTCTCGCCGGGCTCCACCTTGCCGCCGGGCAGTTCCCAGAACCCCGCCTGGTCGCCGTCGCTGCGGCGGCAGGCGAGCATGCGGTCGCTGCCGTCGACGATGAACGCCGCCGCCACGGTTACCTGCCTCATGGGTGCCTCCTCGTCCGGGTGCCTGCGGGTGGTCGCTCCGTCCCATTGTGGCACCTTGTCCCGCCGCCCGGCACGGCCGGGTGCGGTCGGGCGGCATGGCGGCGCGGTCCCGCTGGGACAGAAGTGCCCGGGTGCTGGGACAAAAGTGCCCGACCATTGGGACAAAAGTGTCCGGGTGGCGGGACAGGGGGCGGTAGGTTTGCGCTACCCATTTACCCC
>NZ_CAJMXC010000124.1:0-3137 GCF_905219715.1 Olsenella sp. CU969 | reverse complement strand
GTCGAGGAGAGGTGCCGAGAGAGGGGCGCCGAGGGGACGCCGCGGGAGCGGGCACCGGCGACCCCCTCGCGGGGTATAAACCCCTCGCGAGCCCCAACGCCAAGGAGGCGCCATGTCCCGATCGGTCATCACCCTTTCCGCCTACCAGACCACCGCCGAGCGGTTCTTCACCACCCTCGTCGACCACAAGGTCGACCTGCTCCTCGACGTGCGCCTGCACAACACCAACCAGCTCTGCGGCTTCACCAAGCAGCGCGACCTCGCGTATTTTGCCAGGGTCATCGCCCACTGCGACTATCTGCACGACGTCGAGCTCGCCCCCAGCCAGGAGCTGCTCCAGCCCTACCTGCACCACGACATCGACTTCGACGAGTACGCCAGCGNTTACCGTGCCCTCATCGAGGGTCGCGGCGGCATCGCCATCTTTGACAGGGACGCCGGCCCCCACGCCTCCGTCGCCATCCTCGGCACGGCCACCAAGAAGCGCCGCAGCCACGCCGAGGTGTTGGCCCAGATGGTCGCCGAGGCCACAAAGTAGCGGTCCAATATTCCTCCATAACCAAAAACAAGCAGCTCTACCTCGATAAATGACAGACGCGGCCAGCAAACTGTCAGGTAACGGTCAAAAACCGGTCAGGTCGCCCGTGCACACTGGGCCCATGAGCATTGTCCTGTGCGACCTGGATGCTTGGACACTTTTTGCCTCGCNAGCACCTTTGCGCCGCGTCCCGAAGGAAGAGGCAGACCGCGCCCTGGAGAGGGCGACCTGCACGACGGCAGACGCCGCGCTCGTGCGGGACCTTCCATGGCGCCGCGAGCTCGACGGGCATGTGCGGGTGCTGGCGGGTGCCGCCCCCGAGGACGACGTGCCCGTGCATCTCGCTGTCTCTGAAGGCAAGGCCCGCCATCGGGCGAAGGGGCTCGTTGCGCACGGCATGGCGATGCCCCTTGCCGAGGGCTCGCTCTGCTCCACGGAACAAGGCGTGCTCACGGTGTCGCCGGAGCTCTACGTGCTCATGCGCTCCCGGATTCTCTCGCCAGCCTCTCTGGCGGTGGTGGTGTCGCTTCTCTGTGGCAGGTACAGCCCGCGGTTTGACGACCCGTCCGGCACATCCGTTCAGTGCGAGCCGGTCGCCTCGGTGGCCTCTATCCGCTCCTTTGCGAAAACGTGCGAGGGGCTGTGGTTCTCGCGCACAAACGTCTGCCGCGTCTTGGACTGCGTTGCCGACGGCTCGCGCTCTCCCATGGAGACGGCTCTCAACGTGCTGCTTAGCCTTTCTGCGCGCGACGGCGGGTACGGGCTGCCCAAGCCGGCACTCAACAGCCCGATTCACCTGAGCCGCAACGAGGTGTTTGCTATGAGGGGGCAGCGGCGGTGCGAGATCGACTTCTTGTGGCCAGATCACGGTGCGGGGCTGGAGTACGACGGGGGAGGGNATTTTGACTCGCGGGAGGCCATGGAGCAAGACCGCCTTCGCGACGCGCTGATGAAGGAGCGGGGCCTGGACATTGTGCGGTGGACATGGCCGATGGTCTGGGACGAGGTGGCCTTCGACCTCAAAGTGAGGGAGCTTGCCCGAAAGCTCGGCGCAAAGGTGTCGACGGGCCCTTGCTGCAACAGACTGGTCGAGCGCAGGGCGCTGAGGGCNTTTGTCCTGGGGCGGCATCTGGTGTGGTGAGAGGCTGTCGATAGGGGCGCGGCCAATACGCGCCAACTTTAAAGTTGGCGTGCACTCCGGCCGGCGCCGGCTCGCAAGTACGCACCAACTTCATTGTTGGAGCGCGTTTCGGCCGAAAAAACGGCTGCCGGGCGCTCCCGACACGCACCAACTTCAAACTTGGCGTGCGTTCCGGTCGGCCAGCGCGCACCAACTTCAAAGTTGCCGTGCCTTCCTCGGCCGAGGCTCCTCCCCGGGCCGCACCTTCCCGGTCAGAAAGCCGGCCGTCCTGTCTTCCCATCCACTCGGGTGGGCAAGAAACCCTAGAATCACTCCCAATGACAACCGCGAGCGCCCCCAGCGGCAACCAGATAGGAGAGCCATGACCAAGAAGGCCAAGAAGACGTCTGGACCCAAGAGCAACTTCACCTTCAACGACGACACCATGGCCCTCGTGACCGCCGTGGTCGANGCCACGCCCGACGACAACGGCCTGGCGCTCTTCGACCCGGCGTCCGGCATGTCGTACTTTGGCATCCCCGGCCCGCTGCTCAAGGCCGACCTCGTGGGCGGCCGCGACTCCAAGCGCTACACCGCCTCCTCCCACGACTTCGGCCGCGGCATCCAGGGCCACGTCTACAAGGCCTGGATGCCCTCCCAGCACGGCCGCCTCGAGCTCCTCGTGGCAGAGAACGAGAAGCGCGCCCTCGAGGAGACCCGCGACGTGGACGACCCCGCCGACGACACCACGCCCGACCCCGAGTGACCGTCCGCGCCGACAAGCCTGCCGCCCCCGACGACCCCGCCGCGGCCCTGACCGGGATGCTGGGCGCCCGCTGCGCCCGCACCTGGCTCGTGGCCGCGACGCCGGCCGAGGCGGGCGCCACCCTCGGCGTGCCGTGCGCCCCCGTGGTCTCGTGCGCCCTCGACGCCCCGGGGCTGCCTGCCTTCTCCGTGCGCGACCTCCGCGCCGAGAGGGCCGCACGGCCCCGGGGCGCCCTTCTCGGCTGCGACGTGTCGGCCACCGGCTCCTACCTGTGCCCGGCGGCCATGCGTGGCGCGGACGTGGTCGTGGACGACCTCTCGTCCCTCGGCCTCGGCCCCGCCGCCGCGCCCAGCCCCGCCGCCGCTCCCATCTGCGCGCTCTCGCTCTCCCGGGACGCCCTCCGCGATGCCGCCGCCGTCTCCGCGGCCGAGCGCCTCGCGGCGTCCCGCCCCATGGAGCCCGCGGCCGTCCGGGCCCTCTCCGCCGCGCTGCCGGGCTTCCCGGAGCGCTGCCGCCGCCGGGCCGACGCCGCCTCCGCCATGGCCTCCTACCTCGCCTGTCATCCCGACGTCGCCGCAACGGCCTACCCCGGCCTCAAGGGCGACCCCGCCCACGGCACGGCCGAGCGCATCCTGGAGAACGGCTTCGGCTTTTCCGTGGCGTTCGTCCCCGCCTCGTCGCCCGCCGCCGTCCTCGCCGCGGCAGATGCCCTG
>NZ_CAJMXC010000123.1:0-3187 GCF_905219715.1 Olsenella sp. CU969 | reverse complement strand
GGTGAGGTTGACCACGGCCTTGGCCACGGCGGGGGCCGGCTCCACCGACGCGTCGGGCAGCACCGTCACCTCGAAGGAGAAGGTGGTGCCCACATAGGCGCCGTTGGGCTCCTGCACGATGGTGAGGTTGCCCTTGCCCACCGCCTCGGGGTCGAGGGTCACGGTGATGCGGCCGGCCTCGTCGCGCACCGGCACGCCGTCCTCGTCGCACACGATCTGGGCCGTGAAGACCGACCCGTCCGAGGCAGTGACCCTCACCGGCGCGGAGCTGGCGGTGGAGAGCTTGAGCTCCACGCGGCCGGGATGGGGGTCGTCGTCGGTGGGGGCCCGGAAGACCGTGGTCACGGTCCCCTTCACCAACCGGCTTCCGTCGTCGCCCTCCTCGGGCTCGCCCTGCTCCACCACCAGGTGGTTGGCCGGGTCGTCGGGGTCGCCGGGGTCGCCGGGGCCCGGCTCCACCTCTGCCCCGGGGTCCACGGGGTCGATGCGCACCGTGGCCGAGGGGACGTCGTCGTCCTCGGTGGGGTTGGCGCTGGCAAGGTAGTTCTTCGAGGGCAGGTAGCGCACGGTGACCTCGTGCTCGCGGTCATCGGTGGCCGTGGGCACGAGGATGTCCCGGTCGGCGGGCACGAAGGTGTACTCGAAGCGGGTGGTGCTGCCCCCGGCGCCGTTGTCCACGCGCCAGGCGTTCTGGGGCAGCGTCACGGAACGGGCGCCGTCCAGCACCTTGGGCTCAAAGAGAAGCTCGACGGGCTCGCCCACGGCCTCGCCGTCCACATAGAGCTGGACCTTGCCCTCCGGGGCCTTGCAGGTCGCGGCCACGGGGCAGTCGGGGTCGTCGTCGAAAAAGCCACCGGAGATGTTTGCCGCCACCTTGATGGCCTGGCGGGCGTCGTGGCCGTCCGAGCCGGGCGCGCCGTCGGCCACCCACTGCGCCTCCACGAGGGCGACCCGGGAGGGCACCGGGGTGATCTCGCACCAGCCCACGGCCCTGTGGCCCCAGTAGTTCTCCTTGAAGTCGGCGTAGATGGGGTCGGGGTTGTCGGAGAACTGGGTGGAGGTCATGGTGAGGCGCATGACCCCCTCGTNGGAGGGCAGGCCGCCGTCCTCNGAAACCTNCGGNCNNACAGGCTCGCCGTCGCGCCCGGTGTAGACCTGGTACTTGTAGGTGACCTTGTCGGGATCCGAGAGGGTCTTGGGCAGGGCCTCGTCGGTGGTGATGGAGTTCCCGGCCCCGCCGATGTCGTAGGGTTCGAAGGGCAGGCCGTCGTAGGGTTTCACGAGCTTGTCGGCGTAGGAGGCCGGCAGCTCGAAGTCGACGTAGCGCTTGAGGGTGTCCTCCTGGCCGGGGTTCCTGAAGAGCGGGTTGACCTTCTGCACGGCGCCGTTCTCGTCGACGTAGGAGAGGTTGACCGTGACCTGCTCGGAGGTGGCCTGCTTGGGCAGCCACAGGTAGAGCTTCCCGTCGTAGAAGCGGTGGGGCGCANCGTAGTCGTAGCGCTGGCCGGCCACCAGGAGCTCCNAGTCATGGATGAGGTTGTCGCCGCCCACCACGGTGCCGTCCTCGTTCACGCGCTTGATCTCGGCCGACAGGTCGATGGTGACCATGAAGACCTTGTTGGGGTCGTTGGGGTCGCCGGTGTTGTAGCCCGGGGCCATACCGGCGTCGTTGCTCCAGGCGGTGTCGCCGATGCCCAGGAAGTAGCGGACGGGGTCGGTGCAGAACACCGAGCCGCCGGAGATCACGACGAAGCCGCCGGACCCGCCGATGTCGGGGAAGACGTTGNAGCGGCCGCCGTCGGAGTGGGCCCCGCCGCCACCGGTGCCGTGATGGGGAATGAGGGTGCCGCCGGTGACGGTGACGGTGTGGCCGGCGTTGGNGGACNAGCACGCGCTGCCGAAGGCACCGCCGTGCCACCCGCCGAACGACTCGATGAAGCCGCCGTTGATGTTGATGTCGCCGGCGTAGGTCACGCCGCGGCCCAGGCGGGGCGTGGGGATGGCGTCGGGGAGCATGGCCCCGTAGCCGGAGCAGTCGCTGTGGCCGGCGCCGATGCCGGCCCCGTGGAGGCCGCCGTGGGTCTCGATGGTGCCCCCGTTGAAGGTCATGGCCGTGGCGGTGCCGTTGGCCTCGCCGCCGGCACCGATGCCGGCCGAGTAGCTCGTGCCGCCCTCGCCGGAGAAGTTCCAGCCGTAGACGTCCACCTTGAGGCGCCCGCCGTTGAAGGTGAGGGTGCCGCCGTCCTCGTAGGAGGAGCCGCCGATGCCCGAGCCCTGGGCCCCGCCGTGAACCTCGAGGTAGCCGGGGTCGTCGCTGTCGAGGGCCGAGGCGTGGGACCCGGCCTCCACCACGGTGCCGTCGGACAGGACGATGTCGGCCGCCACCTTGTCGCCCTCCACCCGGGCCATGGCGCCCGACGCGTCGCGGTNGTCGCGCCCGTCGTCGNCCACNAGCGAGGAGCCCTCGCCGCAGCGGATGCNGGCGTATATGGAGCCGCCGGCGGTCACCGTGAGGCTGTTCTCGGTGCCGTCGGCGACCTTGAGGTAGAGGGAGGTGGGGGCCACGATCTGGGACCCGCGGGCGGCCCGGCTGCCGTCGGCCGTGCCATAGAGGTTGGTGGCCACGTCGATGGGGCAGACCGTGGCCGACGCGATATGGACACCGGCCAGGGTGAGGTCGGCCGCCACGCCGGGGTCCACGCGCACCGTGGTGGCGNAGGTGGCCACACCGTCNGCGNTGGCCNGGGTCAGCGGCGCAGGGCCCGTCACGTGGAGCACCGTGCCGTCGAGGCGCCAGTCGACGCCCTCGACACCTCCCGCCACCTTGAGGTCACCCGCCGCGGACCAGGCGCGGCCNTNCTGGGCCGCCTGGGCCGACAGGCCGTCGGCCCCCTCGGCAAAAGCCCGCGCCACCGGGGCCGGGACGGCTACCGACAGGGCGAGCAGGGCGGCGAGCGCCAACCTGCGTCCACGTCGGCCAAACGACGACTTTCCCATGGCAGACTCCTCCTCAAAGGGCNGGGGCCGCCCCCAGACGGTCCGCNGCCCATATTCAGGTCAATCTTGAATTGACCTGAATATACTCTTCAATTCCCTTGAAAAGAAGCGCCCTTTGTCGCGGCCTACCGGGCCCGATGCAGCCCGTCCCCCGCCGGCACCTCGGTGCCGGCGGGGGACGGGCTGCAAC
>NZ_CAJMXC010000122.1:0-3188 GCF_905219715.1 Olsenella sp. CU969 | reverse complement strand
CGATCATCCACTTGGTCCAGCCGTAGGGGTTGGTGGCCGGCTTCTTGGGGGAGTCCTCGGTGAGGGGCAGGGCGTCGGGGTCGCCGTAGACGGTGGCCGAGCTGGAGAAGATGATGGCCTTGCAGCCGGCCTCGCGCATGACCTCGCAGAGGGTGAGGGTGCCGCCGATGTTGTTGCTGTAGTACTCGAGCGGCTTCTCGACGGACTCGCCGACGGCCTTGAAGCCGGCGAAGTGGATCACGCGGTCGACGTCGTGGCGCGCGAAGACCTCCTCGAGGGCGGCGCGGTCGCAGATGTCCACCTCGTGGAAGGTGCAGCGGGAGAAGGCCTCGTCGCCCACGATCCGGTGGATGCGGTCGAGGACGCGGGGGCTGGAGTTGGAGAGGTCGTCCACGATCACGACGTGNTAGCCNTTCTCGAGCAGGTCGACGACGGTGTGGCTGCCGATGAAGCCGGCGCCTCCGGTGACGAGGACGCAGGTGTCCTCAGGCTTCTTGGAATCCATGGTTCTCCTCGCAACAAGAGACTTGAACGTGCACCCCACCATAAGGCCAATGGGCCGGCCTCCGAATGGAGACCGGCCCATTTGCNGGAGAAAACCGTATGGGTGAGCGCTCTACACGAGGCCTGCCGCCTTCATGGACACCGACCCGATGTAGTTGACGGGGTTGGAGAAGTTGGGCTGGAAGAGCAGGTCCACCTGGGCCAGCTGCTCCACCGTCATCTTGTTGGCAATGGCGATGGACACGGCGTTGGCGGCCTGGGCCACGTCGGGCTCAGTGGAGAAGAACTGGGCGCCCTTGACCTGGCGCGTCTCGGGGTCGAAGACCAAAGNGNNAGTCNCCGGCGCCGTGGTGAGCATGAAGTCGGGGCGGTAGTTTTCAGTCACCGTGGTGCTCTCGAGGGAGAGGCCGCGNATGGCNACGCCCTCCACGGTAAGGCCCGTGGCGGCGAGGNTGTANTCGTAGAGCNGGACGGCCGNGNTGGCCTGGGTGCCGGCGTAGGCGATCGTGGGCTCGACGATGTTGGCGCCGACGAGCGAGGCCTGGCGCACGGCGTTGGTGGCCAGCGGGATGTAGTCCTCCTTGCCCGTGGGGTTGAAGAGGATGGACGCGGCGTCGCCGGCCGCGAAGACGCCCGGCACGGAGGTGCGCAGGTACTCGTCCACGCGGATGGCGCCGTTGGGCATCATGTCGAGCTGCCCGTCGAAGAGGTCGGTGCGGGGTAAAAAGCCCAGGCCGAGGATGGCGTAGTCGGCGGTATAGGCGCCCTTGTCGGTGGTGACGGTGACGGCGCNGTCGCTCGACTCGAAGGCCACGACCTTCTCGCCCAGGGCGAGCTCGACGCCGTGGTCGGCAAAGGCGCGCTCCATCTGGTCGGTCACGTCGGCGTCGAAGTTCTTGGCCAGGACGCNGGGCAGCGCGTCTACGAGGACCACGCGCTTGCCGGCCTCGGAGAGCTGCTCGGCGAGCTCGGAGCCGATGTAGCCGGCACCGATCACGGCAACGGAGTCGGCGTCGCCGCAGAGCTCCTTGACGCGCAGGGCGTCGTCCCAGTTCTTGCAGTGGAGCACGCGGCCGCCGTCGATGCCGGGGANGGGCGGCAAAACGGGCTTGGAGCCGGTGGTGACCACGAGGTAGTCGAAGTCGCAGGCGCCCTTCTCGTCGGTCTGGAGGTCGGTCCACTCCACGTGCTTGGTGGCGGCGTCGGCGCTGACGACGTCGGTGTGCATGTGCACATGGGCGCCGGCGTCGGCGAGGGCGGCGGGGGAGCTGTAGAACATCCGATTGGGGTCGCTCACGTGGTCGCCCACCCAAAGGGCGATGCCGCACGAGAGGAACGACACGGTGTCGTTGCGCTCGAAGACGTGGACCTCCCAGTCGGGATGGGCCTTGAGGATGGAGACGGTGGCGAACACACCGGCGTGGGTGCATCCGATGACGGCGACTTTGGCCATGACGAACCTTCCTTCTGACGATGTGCCTTACATCAGAGATGCTACCCGCTTGACGCAGAGGAAGGCCGCGGGACGCCTCGGTCCTACGCGAAGCCCCAACGGGCGGTCACACCGCCAGACTGGTAGTAGGAGATCCAGGAGTCAAGGTTGATCGTGCGGATGTAGCCGATGTTGTCCATAACCATGCCGTCTCCCACGTAGATGCCCACGTGGCCGTAGATGCGGCCCGCCGCGGTGTGGGGGTGGCACGGCACTGCCACGAGCATGCCGGGTTGGATGGCAGAACGGTTGGAGCTCGTGCAGAACGAGTAGTACTGGTCCACGGCGTTGCCACCGGGGTAGCCGCAGCCCGCCGCCTGGTAGACCTNGCTCACCCACATGGCGCAGTAGCCGGCGCCCGGCNAGGGCACGCGCCCGCAGGCGGCCACGATGGCCGCGCCCTTGCCGGAGGCGGAGCCGCCCGAGCCGGCGAGGGCCGCCGAGGCGCTGGCCGCCTGGGAGGCGGAGGCTGCGCGGGCGGCCTCGGCGCGNTCGCGCTCCTCCTGCTCGGCCTTGGCCGACGCCATGATCTCGGCGTCGCGCTGGGCCATGAGCCCTTGGACCTCGGAGGAGAGGCTCGCGAGCATGTTCTGTGTCTCCACCTGCTTGGCCTGCATGGCCTCGAGGTCGGAGGCCTGGGAGGCCTTGAGGTCCTCCAGCTGGGCCTTCTGGGCCTCCAGCTGGGCCTTGGTGTTGTCGAGGGCCCGCTTGGCCGTGGTCACCTCGTCGATGAGGGCGACGTCCGCCTGGGTGACCTTGTTCATGTAGTAGATGTTGCTCGTGAGCTCCTCGAAGCTCGAGGAGGCCATGAGGACCTCGAGGAAGTTGGTGTCGCCTGCCTTGTAGTTGGCGTTCACGCGGGCGGCGAGGAGCTCCTTCTTCTCCTCGAGCTCCCTCTCCTTCTTCTCGATCTCCGCCTCGGTGTCGGCGATCTGGCCGTTGACGTCCTCGATCTTGCCCATGGTCTCGGAGAGCTGGGCGGCGAGCTGCTCGTACTCGTCGCCGAGGCGGTCGAGCTCGGCCTGGGCGGCGTCGAGCTGGGCCTGGGCGTCGGCGAGGGCGTCGAGGGTCGACTGGGAGGCCGACGGCCTGGCGAGGGCGCCGGTGACGGGGGTCGCGAGGGCGGCGAGGCCGAGGCCGCAGGCGACCCGGAGGAANCCGCGGCGGGAGAGGCCGCGGAGGGGGGTATGGG
>NZ_CAJMXC010000121.1:0-3295 GCF_905219715.1 Olsenella sp. CU969 | reverse complement strand
GTCGTCACCGTGCCCGACGGCGCCCCCCGCCCCATCGGCGTGGACCCCTCCGAGACCGGGGCCTTCTCCACCCTCGCCTCGGGCCAGGGCGCCGTGCTCCACGACCGTGGCTCGGCCTCCGAGGCCGCCTCGGCGGCCCGCGAGAACTTCCGTCGCGGCGGGTCGGCGCGCCTGAACCGGGGCAAGCGCCCCCACGTGGCCTCCCGTCATGGCGGCGCCCACGTGAGCCGGCCGGTGGCCATCGGCTTGGGCGTGGCGGCAGCCTGCGTGGTGGTCGTGCTCGCCGTGGTGGTCATCGGCGCGCTGCACACCGTGCCCACGTCCCTCGACGGCGACGCGGGCCAGACCCCCGCCCGCGTGGAGCAGACCCAGGACGACCAGGGCCAGGGCATCGAGTACGCCGGCTACACCTACGGCGTGCGCCAGGACGACGACGGCGCGGGCTACTCCTTCGTGCGCACCCAGGGCGCCGACGGCGACCCTCAGGTGCTGTTCCGGCTCCAGGGCACGCCGGTGACCGTGGTGCTCTACAACGGCGGCTTTCTCATCCCCGAGAACCTCGGCGGGTCGTGGAACGTGGTCTCGTGGGTCATGGGCGACGGCTCCGTGGAGTCGGTGCTCGCCCACGACGACGGCACCCCGGTGGAGGGGAGTGGCACCGTCTCGTCCGCCAAGCTGGACGGCTCCAACCTGGTTCTCTCCTTCGACAACGACGTGACCGAGACCGTNNCGCTGGGGTAGGCGCCCCTGTCCCATCACCCGGACACTTTTGTCCCAATGGTCGGGCACTTCTGTCCCAAATGCCGCCGTCGGGAAAAAAGTTCCGATTCACGCTTGCATCGCCAGCAGCAGTCGTGCAATACTAACGCTCGCGCCAAGGCGCACGGGGTGTTAGCTCAGCTGGTTAGAGCGCCGGCCTGTCACGTCGGAGGTCGAGGGTTCAAGTCCCTTACATCCCGCCACGTTGGACCTGCAGGGCCGGAGGTTTTCCTCCGGTCCTTTTTCTTGCGAACGCCGCCGCATCGGCCTTTTCGCGCTTTTCTTCCCCCTGCCCCTGATAGGCCCTATGCTGTTGGGGTATCTGCACCGCAATGGGAACGTTTTCAAGGAGAGTCCGGCCAGTGGCCAGTGTTGACGACAGCGGCACCAGTCGACGGGGTGAGGCCGTCGCGCCCAAGGCGCGCTTGGCCGTCTTCGACTACGACGGCACCATCATCTCGGCCCAGTCGGGCACCCAGTTCACCAAGTACCTGCTGCTCAACGGCTACATCAGCCCGCTCTCGGCCCTCAAGGTGATACTCTGGGGCGCCCGCTACANCCNGCATCTCCCGCACGACCAGGCGGCCGTGCGCGGCTACCTGGTGAACGACCTCGACCGCCTCACCAGGGCCCAGATCCTGGNGATCATGGGCCGCTTCCACGACGACGTCCTCACGCGTTTCTACCGCCCCGCCGCCCTCGAGCAGGTGCGTGCCTGCCGAGAGGACGGGTGCGTGTGCGTGCTGGTCTCGNCCACCTTCCACGGCATCGCCCAGGCCGCCGCGCGCCATATCGGCATGGACGCGTTCCTCGCCACCCGCATGGCCGTGAACGGGGAAGGCCACATGACCGGCGCCGTGGACGGCGAGGTGGTGGAGGGTGCGGGCAAGTGCCGCGCCGTGACCCGCTGGGCCGACGGGCGCTTCGGCCCNGACAACTGGGTGGTGGAGTACGCCTTCGGCGACCACCATTCCGACGAGGAGATGCTCTCCCTCGCCCGGCACCCCTACGCCGNGGACCCCGGCCGCTCCCNGCGCTCGGTGGCCAAGCGCCGCGNNTGGCCGGTGCTACTGTGGGAGTGACCGGCGCCGACGACCGGCAGCCCCCCTCGATGGACTCGTTCCGCCGCCGTGTGCTCGCCGAGGGGCGCCTCCACTGGCGCGACCTGCCCTGGCGTCGCACCCGCGACCCCTACGGGGTGTGGGTGAGCGAGGTCATGCTCCAGCAGACCCAGGTGTCGCGNGTGGACGGGCGCNGGCAGCGCTGGCTCGCGCGCTTTCCCGACCCGGCGTCCCTGGCCGCCGCCGAGACGGCCGACGTCCTCTCCGAGTGGCAGGGGCTGGGCTACAACCGCCGCGCCCTGGCCCTCCAGCGGGCGGCGTCCGAGATCTGCGGGCGCTGGGGCGGCCGGGTGCCCCGGGACGCGGCCGACCTCGTCTCGCTGCCCGGCATCGGTCCCGCCACGGCGGCTGGGATCCGCGCCTTCGCCTTCGACCTCCCCGGGGTCTACCTCGAGACCAACGTAAGGGCGGTCTTTCTCCACGAGTTCTTTCCCGACGGCGAGAAGGTCCCCGACCGGGTGCTCGTCCCCCTGGTGGAGGAGGCCTGTCCGGAGGTGGGGGCCCGCGGCTGGTACTACGCCCTCCTCGACTACGGGGCCCATCTCAAGAGGACCGTGCCCAACCCCTCCCGGCGGTCGGCCGCCCATGGGCGCCAGTCGGCCTTCGAAGGCTCCNGGCGGCAGAAGCGCGCCGCCCTGGTGCGCCTGCTTCTGGAGGCGCNGGAGGNAGGGGCCGGCGGCCTCGCCCTGGAAGACGCCGTGGCCTCCCTGGGGGAGCAGGAGGCGGCCAAGGGGCGCCCGGAGCCGGCCGCCGGGTTGGTGGAGGAGCTTCTGGAGGAGCTTGCGGCCGAGGGGTTCTGCCGCCGTGGGGACGGAATGTGGAGTTGTCGATAGAGCCGCCCCCGTCGGCGCGGTTGGGTATCCTAGCCTCTGAAAGTTGGGCAAACGCCCGCATCACAGGCCGTCACATCCAAGGAGGACAGGATGCCTACCATCGACTTCAACGAGTCCCAGACCAAGAAGAACCTGGAGATCGCCTTCGCCGGCGAGTCCCAGGCCGCGATGAAGTACAGCTACTACGCCAAGCAGGCCGCCAAGGACGGGTACGTCCAGATCGGCGACATCTTCTCCGAGACCTCCGGCAACGAGTCCATCCACGCCAAGCTCTGGTTCAAGTACCTTCACGGCGGTCACGTGCCCGACACCATGACCAACCTCAAGGACGCCGCCTCCGGCGAGAACTACGAGTGGACCGAGATGTACGCCGAGTTCGCCAAGGTCGCCAAGGAGGAGGGCTTCTCCGAGATCGCCGCCAAGTTCAAGCTCGTCGGCGACATCGAGAAGACCCACGAGGAGCGCTACAACAAGCTCGTCGACCGCATCGAGAACGGCGAGGTCTTCTCCCGCGGCGACACCACCGTGTGGCAGTGCCTCAAGTGCGGTTACCTGCACGTGGGCCCCACCGCCCCCGAGGTC
>NZ_CAJMXC010000120.1:0-3330 GCF_905219715.1 Olsenella sp. CU969 | reverse complement strand
CTGCGGGGTTGGGGGAGGGGTCAGGCCAGGTAGCTCGCCCCTTCGAGGGCACGGACCACGGCGTCGGTGGCGGCCTGGAAGGTCACCGACGGGTCAACGTCGAAGTAGACGCTCACCTTGGTGCCGTCGCTGCCCGTGGCGGTGCACACCACCCGGGTGGCGCTCGCCGGGTCGGCGGTGCGGCCGAGGGCCTTGTCGGCGGCCTCCCGGATCTTGGCACAGGCGTCGNCCACGTCGCACCCGGCCTTGAGGGTGACGTCAAGGCTGGTCATGTTGGCCTGGCGCACCGCGATCTTGGTGATGGCCGACGANTTGAGCTGGGAGTTTGGCACCACCACGGCGTTGCCCAGACGGTCGCGCACCGTGGTGTCGCGCCAACTGACGTCGGTCACCTGGCCGGTGATGCCGTTGACGGTGATGTAGTCGCCCGGCTTGATGGTCTTGGTGACCATGAGCGTGAGGCCGCCCACCAGGTTGGAGATGGTGGTCTGAAGGCCCAGGGAGACGGCGATGGAGGCGGCGCCGAGGGACGTGATGAGGGCGTTGGGGGCGACGCCGAAGACCGGCNGCAGGATCATGAGCAGCGCGATGATCCATACCGTCCCGCGCACGACGTTGACGAAGATCGANGCGTTGGGGACGTCGGCCTTCTCCAGGCCCTCCCGGGTCATGCGGGTGAGCACGCGCTCCACGCACCGGGCGACGACCGCCATCACCGCCACGAGGATGACCTTGCCCACCAGCACGCCGAGGTCGCTCTTGAAGAACGTCGCCACGTCGGCCGTCATCGTCCCGACACCCATGTCACTGCACCTTGACGATGGGGGCGAAGCCCTTCATGAGCTTCTTGGTCTGGCCGCTCTTGGCGAAGCGCACCTCGAGGGTGTCGCCCTTCACCGCCACCACGGTGCCGGAGCCGAACGTCTTGTGGTGCACGCGGTCGCCCGGCTCGAAGCTCTCGGCGGCTTTGCGGGGATCCTTGCGCACCGGAGCCGGCCGGGCCGTGCCCGAGGAGCGCGTCTGGTTGCCAAAGACCGAGCCCCCGTACACCGAGGAGCCCGTGCCGGAGCCGAAGGTGCCGCGGCGGTCGCNGCGCTTCTCCCAGCCNGTGCCCGAGAAGCNCGCCGAACCCACGCCGGTCACCTTGATGTGGCTCTCGGGGATCTCGTTCACGAAGCGGCTGCGGGGGTTGGCCTGGGTGGCGCCCCAGGTGCGCCGCGTGGCGGCATAGGTGAGGTAGAGGCGCTTGCGGGCCCGGGTGATGGCCACGTAGGCCAGGCGGCGCTCCTCCTCCAGGCGGGCCGGGTCGGAGTCGTGCGTCAGGTTGGGGAACAGCCCCTCCTCCNTGCCGCAGACGAACACCACGGGGAACTCCAGGCCCTTGGCGGANTGGATGGTCATCATCGTGATGGCGCTCGTCTNGCCCGAGCGGCTGTCGAGGTCGCTGCGGAGGGCCAGCCACTCCATGAAGGCGGGCAGCTGGGAGGAGGCCACGGCGNCGAAGCNGCCNNCGGCCGCGGGCGCGGCGCCCTCGTCCGGCGCGGCGAACAGGGCGCCCTGGCCGTCGTCGTCCACGGGCTGCGGGGCGGGTACGGCGCCGGGGTCGTCGNCGGCCTCGGCACNGGCCACGCCGGCCTCGCGGAGCTCCGCCAGCGACTCCAGGGCCGAGACCACGTCGTCGTGGCTCTCGTCGAACTCCTGGGCGATGAGCAGGAACTCGCGGATGTTCTCGATTCGTCCCTCGGCCTCGGGCGTGCGCTCGGCCTCGAGGGCGGCCACGAGCCCGGAGCGCTCCACGATGAGCTCCACCACGCGGGAGAGCTCGCCCTCGTAGTGGCGGGCCTCCTCCACAGCGCTCGTCCAGGCCGCCAGGGCGTTGCGCACCTTGGGCGAGAGGAGCCCGGCCTCGGCCACGCAGGCCTGGGCGGCCGAGAAGAACGGGATGCCGTGGGTCGCGGCGTAGGCGGCTATCTTGTCCTGGGAGGTGGCACCGATGCCGCGGCGGGGCACGTTGACCACGCGGCGGGCCGAGACGTCGTCGGCCGGGTTGAGCACGAGCTTGAGGTAGGCCATGACGTCGCGNATCTCGGCGCGGTCGAAGAAGCGCGTGCCGCCCACGATCTTGTAGGGCACGCCGGCACGCAGGAACATGTCCTCGAGGATGCGGCTCTGGGCGTTGGTGCGGTAGAAGACCGCCATGTCGTCGTAGGGGGTGCCGGCGGCGTGCAGCCGCTCGATCTCGGCAGCCACCCAGCGGCCCTCGTCGCGCTCGTCGGCGGCCTGGTAGGCCGAGATGGGCTCGCCGTCGCCCTCGTCGGTGAACAGGCGCTTGGGCTTTCGGTGGGAGTTGTTGGCCACCACGGCGTTGGCCGCGGCCAGGATGTGGCCCGTGGAACGGTAGTTCTGCTGCAGCTTCACCACGCGGGCGTCGGGGTAGTCCTTCTCGAAGTCCAGGATGTTCTGGATGTCGGCGCCGCGCCAAGAGTAGATGGACTGGTCGTCGTCGCCCACCACCATGAGGTTGCGGTGGAGCTCGGCCAGCCTCTTGGTGATGAGGTACTGCACATGGTTGGTGTCCTGGTACTCGTCCACCGAGATCTGGACGAAGCGCCGCTGGTAGCGGGCCAGCACCTCGGGGTGCCTCTCGAACAGGAGGAGCGTGTTCACGAGCAGGTCGTCGAAGTCCATGGCGTTGGCCACCATGAGGCGGCGCTGGAGCTCGGCGTAGACCCGGGCCGCCTTCTGGGTGGCGGGGTCGGCCGCCTGGGCGGCCATCTCGTCGGCGTCCACCATGGCGTTCTTGGCGGCACTGATCTTGGAACGGACCATNTTGACGGGAAACTGCTTGGTGTCGATGTCGAGGTCGGCCATGATGGCCTTGACCAGGCGCTTGGAGTCGTCNTCGTCGTAGATGGTGAAGTTGGGGCGGTAGCCCAGGAGCTCGGCGTCGTCGCGCAGGATGCGCACACCCATGGCGTGGAACGTGCACACCCACATGCCGCGTGTGCCCCCGGGGAGCAGGGCGCCCAGGCGCTCGCGCATCTCCGCGGCGGCCTTGTTGGTGAACGTGATGGCCAGGACCTGCCAGGGGGCCACGCCGAGGTCGGCCACCATGTGCGCGATGCGGTGCGTGAGCACGCGGGTCTTGCCCGAGCCGGCGCCGGCGAGCACGAGGAGCGGGCCCTCGCAGGTGAGGACCGCCTCGCGCTGGGCGTCGTTGAGCGAGTCGATGTCGATGGCGCTTTCTTGCATGGGGTCCCTCCGGGCGCGGCTGGGTGCGGTGCGGCCCTCCAGTCTAGCAGTGGCGGGCGGCGCGTCGGCGACGGGTTC
>NZ_CAJMXC010000119.1:0-3466 GCF_905219715.1 Olsenella sp. CU969 | reverse complement strand
CCCAACACCCGGACACTTTTGTCCCAGCCGGGATCGCCGCCCCGTCCACCGCCCAGCCTCATCCGCCGCCCTGCCCGCCTCCCAACGGGGCGGCCCTCAGCCGTCGAGGTTCTCGATGGCCAGCTCGCGGCAGACGACGTCGGCCACCTTCCAGGCACAGAGGCCCGTGAGGACGATGCACTGCCCCCTGTGCTCGCCGGCCGCCATGTCCATGCCCCGGGTGAGCACCCGGCAGCAGACGGCGCTCTTGCCGTTGTTGGCCCGAAACCAGTCGTGGAGCTCGTTGGAGAGGGCCATGGCGCGACGCACCTTTGGGTCCGCGGGGCCGTCGGGGGTCGTGCGCCCAAAGAACATGCCCAGGGCCATGACCCCGCCGTTGAGCGCCCCGCACACGCAGCCCGAGCGCCCCATGCCCACGGCCATGGCCGAGCTCATGGCCACCACGTCGTCGGCCACGTCGAGGTCGAAGTTGTCGCAGACCGCCCCCATGAGGGCCTCGCAGCAAAAGAAGCCGCCGCGGTAGTTCTCCTCGGCGTCTCGGACCACCTTGTTGGGGCTCACGGCCACAGCACCTATGTTCATGGTTTCTCCTTGTCGCATTTTTATATATCAATGCAACAATACCATGGTTTTACCAAGACAGGAGCCGGGCCCGCGTCGCGGCCATCGGCGACACGGGCCCGGCTGGACGGGCGGCNGCGGCANGGGGCGGGACCCTAGTCGCGGGTGAGCTTGCGGTGGATCCGGTGCGGGCGGCTGGCCTCGGGGCCCAGGCGCCTCTCGCGGTCCTTCTGGTAGCTCTCGAAGTTGCCCTCGAACCAGTGCCAGTGGCCGGGCTCCTCGTCCGTGCCCTCCCAGGCCAGGATGTGGGTGGCGATGCGGTCCAGGAACATGCGGTCGTGGCTGATCACCACGGAGCAGCCGGGGAAGTCGAGGAGCGCGGCCTCGAGGCTGGAGAGGGTCTCGACGTCGAGGTCGTTGGTGGGCTCGTCCAGGAGCAGCAGGTTGCCGCCCTGCTTGAGGGTGAGGGCCAGGTTCAGGCGGTTGCGCTCGCCGCCGGAGAGCACGCCGGCCTTCTTCTGCTGGTCGGCGCCCTTGAAGCCGAACGCGGCCACGTAGGCGCGGCTCGGCACCTCGGTCTCGCCCACCATCATGAAGTCGTTGCNGTCGGAGACGACCTCCCACACGGTCTTGTCGGGGTCGATGCCGGCGCGGTTCTGGTCCACGTAGGACAGCTTCACGCTCTCGCCCAGCTCCACGGTGCCGGCGTCGGGCTCCTCGAGGCCCACGATGGTCTTGAACAGTGTCGTCTTGCCCACGCCGTTGGGGCCGATGACGCCCACGATGCCGTTGCNCGGCAGCGTGNACGAGAGGTCGTCGATGAGGACGCGGCGCTCGCCCGAGGCGTCGTCGAAGCCCTTCTCCAGGTGCTCCACCTCGAGGACCTTGGCGCCCNGGCGCGGGCCCACGGGGATCTGGATCTCGGCGAAGTCCAGCTTCTTGGCGCTGCGGGCCTCGGCCTCCATCTGCTCGTAGCGCTCGAGTCGGGCCTTGTTCTTGGTGAGGCGGGCGCTCGGGCTGGAGCGCACCCACTCAAGCTCGGCCTTCATGCGCTTGGCCANNCGCGCCTGCTGGGTCCCCTGNGCGGCGATGCGGGCGGCCTTGGTNTCGAGGTAGGTGGAGTAGTTGCCCTTGTAGGGGAAGNGCTGGCCGCGGTCCACNTCGCATATCCACTCGGCCACGNGNNCGAAGAAGTAGCGGTCGTGGGTGACGGCGAGCACGGCGCCCTCGTAGTTCTGGAGGAAGTGCTCGAGCCAGAGGACGCTCTCGGCGTCGAGGTGGTTGGTGGGCTCGTCGAGGAGGAGCAGGTCGGGGNCCTCCAGCAGCAGGCGGCAGAGGGCCACGCGGCGGCGCTCGCCACCAGAGAGCACGGAGACCGGCGTGTCGGGGTCGGGGCACTGCAGGGCGTCCATGGCCTGGGAGAGCTGGGAGTCGAGGTCCCAGCCGTTGGCGGCGTCGATCTGATCCTGCAGGGTGCCCATCTCGGCCATGAGGGCGTCGAAGTCGGCGTCGGGCTCGGCCATCTCGTTGCCGATCTCGTTGAAGCGGTCGATCTTGGCCAGCAGGTCGCCGAAGGCCTGGCGGATGTTCTCGATGACGGTGGCGTCCTCGTCGAGCTTGGGCTCCTGCTCGAGGATGCCCACGGTGTAGCCGGGGGTGAGGCGGNCCTCGCCGTTGGAGACGTCCTCGATGCCGGCCATGACCTTGAGGAGCGTGGACTTGCCCATGCCGTTGGGGCCCACGACGCCGATCTTGGCCCCGGGGAAGAACGAGAGCGACACGTCGTCGAGGATGACCNTGTCGCCGGCGGTCTTGCGGGCCTCGTACATCTGGTAGACGAACTCTGCCATAAAAAGCTCCCTGTGCTGCACTTGTGGCTGGACGGACCTTTCATCTTGCCACAGCCGGCCGCTTCACTCCCTCACATAGAGCTTGTTGGAGCGCGGAAACTCCCGACGACAGGNCTCGCGGAGGGCCCGCCTGGCCTCGGAGCCGGCCGGGACCTCCACCACCTGCGACGAGAAGCCCTGCTCGGCCACCCTCACCATGCCGTCGACCGCACTCACCGTGACGGAGCGATCCTTCTTGAACGTGAGAAGCCTCACCGTGCCCGAGGCCCCACGCCCACACAGGCCCTGGGCCCGCCCCAGGGCCTGCTTCATGGCCACAAGCTTCATGGGCGCGCCTCCCCTAAGAAACGGTCGNGCTCGCGGAGGAAGTCGCGGCGCACAAGGGTCTGCGTGATGTAGACCACCGTGGCGCGGCCGCCCTCCACCGAGAATGCGATACGCACGCTGCCGGCGTCGCGCGAGTTCACGCGGCACTCCTTGAGGGCGCGCCCCCACCAGCGGCCGGCTCCTTTGCAATGGAAGAACCCGGCCTGCGCCTGGGTCTCCACAGCAGCGGCCACCCGGACGCGGAGGTCGGGCCACCGGCGCAGGGCCTTGTCGCAGNCGCGCTTGTCAAAGGAGACATCTGCGGCATTGAGGGCCCCTCCGCCCTCGNCGCACGTGCNGGCGNCTGCGGCCGATCCGGGACAGAGCGGCACTTTTGCTCCAAGACCCTTCTTCATGGACGCCTTTCTCGCCTTGGGTTTTCTGCCGGCGCCGAAGCGCCAGCGGCCTGTGTGGTTTTCTATGCCCCCAAAGGGTCCCCAACAATAGGCGGCCGAGGTGACCGGCTGAGATGAGGCGCTCCAACTTGCAAGTTGGAGCGGATTTGGAGGGAGAAGGAGCCGTTAATCCACACCAAGTAGCAAGTTGGAGCGTTTTTCGGGCCAAAGCGGGCTGCCGGGCGCCGCCAGCACGCTCCAACTTGCAAGTTGGAGCGTTTCTCCGAATCGGTCCAGGCCGCCGGCCGAGACGACCCACCGGCTCGACCCCGGCCCAGCAGGCCTATGCTGAAC
>NZ_CAJMXC010000118.1:0-3568 GCF_905219715.1 Olsenella sp. CU969 | reverse complement strand
GGCGCCAGACTGGACCATGACGGGGTCGGTGCCGAGGACGGGCACGCCGGCCTTGGTGGCGGCCTCGGTGAGGGCGGTCATGGAGCTCTGGACCACGGAGTCCACGGGCACGTAGATGGCCGTCACGNCGGAGGCGAGGGCGGCGNCGGTCTGCTGGACCTCGGAGCTGTTGGTGACGGTGCGGACCTCGACCTCGATGCCGCGGCCCTTGAGGTACTCCTCGGCGGCCTTGGCCGTGACCTCGGCGTTCTTCTCGCCGGAGCAGTAGAGGATGCCCACCTTGCCGGAGAGGGCCGCAGGGTCGAGCTTGCCGGCGAACTCGAAGATGGCCTTGACGTCGGAGGTGTTGGAGGTGCCGGTGATGCCCTTGTCGGGCTTGTCGAGGTCGGCCATGAGGCCGGCGGCCACCGGGTCGGTGACGCTCATGAAGACCATGGGCGTGGCGATGCCCGCGNTGGCGCAGGCCTCGGCGGCCGNCGTGGCGATGGGCACGATGACGTCGTAGTCGGAGGACTTGAGCTGGGCGGCGATCTGGTTGAGGGTGGAGGTGTCTCCCTGGGCGTTCTGGACGTCGTAGGTGACGTTGTCGTAGCCCTGGGCCGCCATCTCGTCCTTGAAGCCGTTCATCATGGTGACGAAAGCGTCGTTCTCCACGACCTCGACGAAACAGACCTTGACGGGGTCGCTCTTGTCGCCGGTGGAGCCGGCCTCGTCCTGGGCCGAGGTGGCCGGGCCACAGCCGGAGAGCGCCATGCCCAGCGCGAGGCAGAGCACGAGCGCGCAGATCAGGCCGCCGCGGGGGCCGTTCTTGGGGAAGCCGTTCCTGGGGAGGCGCTTGGGGTCGGGGGCCGTCGGGTTCATCGCTCGNTCCTTTCTGGGCCCGGTGGCGCCGGACCCGTGGGGCGGCCATGAAAAAGCGCTCGCCCCCGGTCTTGGTCTGACTCAAGGACAAGCGTCTCGACGTCGAAACACCTGCGGTGCCACCTTGATTGACGGAGGAGGTCTCCGTCCTCTTTGCGGGCGCATCCACGCCCTGCTCTGTAACGGGAGCTCCCGTCGCGGCTTCCACGCTGCTGCGCTTCTCCGCGCCCTCGGCGGGTCCATTGTGCCGTCCTGCCACCACCCGCATCTCAGCTGCACGGGCTCTCTGTAGGCGCTTGGGGCGGTTTTACTTCCGCTTCGTCGGTTTGGGGTACCGGTATTCGGTTGAGAAGGACTCTAGACCCGGCCTGGCGCGCCTGTCAACGGGCGCGGTCCCGCTTTACCGAGTTGAAACCCGGCTGGGTCCCCGGGTCGCAGTTGGCTAGAATCTTGTCGTCACACGCACCCGACCACCCTCCGAAACGGACCCACCCATGCCCCACTCCAAGCCCAAACGCCCCGAGGCACCCGCCGAGAAGCCCGCGTTCCACGCGAGCTACGAGCTCACCAGCCTCATGACCCAGGAGGCCACGAGCCTCCTCGTGCCCGGCGGCGCCACCAACCCCGCCTACATCGCCTGCGCCGTGTGCCTCGTGGCGCTCGTGGCGTTCTGCCTCCTCGTGCCCGACGCCAACCCGGCCGTCGCCGTGGCCGGCGCCGTCGTGTGCGCCGTGCTCCTCGTGGTGGCGGGCCGCTGGGGCGACGCCGTAGCTCGCCGCGTGGCGGCCCAGGGCTGGAACGCCGTGGCGCTGCCCGAGGACGCCCGCCGCGTCACCGTGGACGTCTGGCCCGACCGCATCGAGGTGGCCCGCGCCGACCGCGACGCCGAGGTGACGCCGCTGGCCGAGGTCAAGGACGTCAAGCACTCCGACTCCATGATCGTGGTGCGCTTCCGCGACGGCTCCCTGGCCCTCGTCCCGCGCCGCGCCCTGTCGCTCCAGCGCTTCCACGCCTGCCTGGCCCTCGTCGAGTCCCGCGGCGCCTCCGAGGGGCGCTGACGGCCGGGGCGTCCCTCCAAACCGTACGAGAAAGGGGGCCCATGGCCCGCTCAAAGCAGTCGAGGCACAGGAAGGCGGCGCCCCTCCCCAAGGGCGTGCCCACCGACGCGCCCCTCGTCAACGAGACGCACCTCACCAACGACATGGTCAAGGAGGGCTGCCGGCTCACCACCTCGGCGGCGCTCCGGCTCGTCTACTTCGCCTTCGGCATCGCACTCGGTGTGTTCGCCCTGGTGTGGCGGCTCGCCTTCGGCGCCGACACCCTCGCGTTCGTGCTCGTGCTCCTCGTGGGCCTCATGACCGTGTGGCAGGGCTCGCGCCTGCCCATGGAGAGCGCCCGCCGCATGATCTCGCAGCTCGACANGGCCGGCGAGGCCTCCCGCGACCGCGTGTTCTATGCCACCGAGGAGGGCCTGGGCGTCAAGGTGGGAGACGGCCCCTTCAAGGTNTNNCCGTGGCGCGCCTTCAACCGAGCCNTNGCCACNCTCACCGTGTGCTGCCTCACCATGGCCGGGCAGTCGGCCCTGGTCATCGTGGCCATGGACGGCTTCGTGCGCGGCGGCAACGCCGAGTTCGTGCACTTCGTGGGGTCCCATGTGGTGGAGCCGGACCGCGGCGCCCTCGTGCGCTGGTGCGAGAAGGTGTGCCGCACGCTGGACGGCTGGGGCAGCGTGCAGGCGGCCCAGCGCGAGCGGGACGCCGCCAAGAAGGAGGCGCGTCGGCAGAGGAAGCAGGCGCGCCGCGACCGGCGCCGCTAGGAGGAACCCATGGCAACACCTGAGAGCACGCCGGCGATGAGCGCCGGCGACGTGGTCTACGAGTCGACCATCGTCATGGACGAGCCCCTGCTAAGGGAGCTCGTCTCGGCCAAGGACCGGTCGATGAACAAGCGCGACGGCCTGGTCATGGCGGTGGTCTGGGCCGTGGTCCTGGCCGCCTACGTCTGGGGCACCGTCGCTGCGGGCGTCATGACGGCATGGGGCGTCGTGGCCGGCGTGGTCATCCTGGCCCTGCTCGGCTGGTCGGTGGCCCTGGCTGTCACGGGCTTCACGCTGTTCTGGCCCAAGCGCTCGTGGCGCAAGACGGCCGACCACTGGTTCGCCCGCCACGGCGCGGGCACGGGCGACGACCAGCGCTGCGAGCTGCGGTCGAGCGCCTGCCTGTCCGAGGCCCGCTGCTGCGTGCTGCAAGACGGCCGCCCTGCGGGCTCCGTGGCCAAGCCCTACAAGGCCTTCTCCCACATTGAGGAGACCGAGCACCTGCTGGTGNTGGTTGCCGGCGACGGCGAGGTGGGCAGCGTGCTGCACAACATGTTCTCACCGTCCTACGCCGACAGGCNCGCCGAGCTNGCCGACCTGGANGACGNCTGCTGGGACAAGCGCACCCTGCGGGGCGGCACCCCCGAGCAGCTGATGGAGTACCTGGAGCGCAAGGTGGGCGCCCGGGCCTAGGGCCCGTCCCACCACCCGGACACTCCTGTCCCAATGGTCGGACACTTTTGTCCCACGCCACGGTGGCACACTTTTCCACCGGTCCGTCGGGTTCGCCGCACCACCGTGGTGCGGTCTCCGCCTGCCGCTTCTCCCGCCCTTCGGTTTGTGAGGCCCGGCCATGCCAACGGGGCCTCCGGTATGGTCGCCCCCCACGGC
>NZ_CAJMXC010000117.1:0-3609 GCF_905219715.1 Olsenella sp. CU969 | reverse complement strand
GGGCCACCCGTCCGTGGCCCGCCTACTCGCCGTCCCGGTCCTCCTCGGCCAGCCGCCGCTCCTCGCGGTGGGCGAGCCGCGCCTTCACCAGGCCGGCCACGGCGGGGATGGCCGAGATGAGCACGATGCCCACCACCACAAGCTCGAAGTGCTCCTGCACCGCGGGAATCTGCCCGAAGAAGTAGCCCAGCAGGGTGAAGAGCGACGACCACACGATGCCGCCGAGCACGTTGAAGCCAAAGAAGTGGTGCCACTTCATGCCACCCACGCCAGCCAGGAACGGCACGAACGTGCGGATGAAGGGGAAGAAGCGCCCCAGGAAGATGGAGACGCCGCCCCACTTGTCCATGAAGGCCTCGGACTGCGCCACGCGCTCGGGCGTGAGGGCCTTGATGCGACCGCTGTCGATGATGCGCCGGCCCAGGAAGTGGCCGATGAAGAAGTTGCACTGGTCGCCGAGGATGGCGGCGGCCCACANGAACAGGAGCANCTCCCAGATGGGCAGCACCTGGCCGGCCTCGCCGTGACAGAGCACGCCGGCGGCAAACAGCAGGGAGTCGCCGGGCAGGAACGGCATGAAGACCACGCCGGTCTCGATGAACACCACCAGGAAGATGAAGCCCACGGCCACCATGGGACCCTGGGCGATCCAGCCCTGGATGGCCGCCATGGGGTCCTGCAGCAGGCCGGCGATGAATGCGATGAAGTCCATGGCGCTCCTCGGGTGAATCGGTACGGAAGCGCCCCTCGGGCCGCACGGCTCGAGGGGCGCGCTGCGTGCCAGGCGGGAACGGGCGCCCACCAGAGGCCCCTTATGGCTGCTACCTCCCGGTCCTGACCAGGTTCGGGACATGGTGTCGCCCGCCCCTGCCGGACACGCATGGCCCATAGTATAGCGGTGCGGGGCCCGTGCCGGCCCCGAGCGCCGCGACCGCCGTTTCTACAGATAGGAAGCGTCATGGACGCCGCCCCCGCCANCCACGCCGAGCGCATGGCCGCCGGCCTCTGGTACGACGCCAACTTCGACCCCGAGCTCCTCGAGGCCCGTCGCCGGGCGGCCTCGGCCTGCCGCGCCTTCAACGCCTGCGACCCGGCGGACGCCGAGGAGTGCGACCGGCTGATGCGCGCCGTGCTCGGCTCGGTGGGCGCGGCCGTCGAGGTGCTCGCCCCGCTCACCGTGGACTACGGGTCCAATGTGACCCTCGGCGACGGGTGCTTCGTCAATCACGGCGCCTACTTCATGGACGGCGCGCCCGTAACGCTGGGGAGCCACGTCTTCGTGGGCCCCGACTGCGGCTTCTACACCGCCTGCCACCCGCTGGTGCCCGAGGAGCGCAACGCGGGCTGGGAGCGGGCCCTTCCCATCACGGTGGGTGACGACGTGTGGATCGGCGCCAAGGTGTGCCTGCTGCCCGGCGTGACCGTGGGCGCCGGCTCCGTGGTGGGCGCTGGCTCGGTGGTCACCCGCGACGTGCCGCCCGGGGTCGTGGCCGCGGGCAACCCGTGCCGGCCGCTCCGCGCCGTCACCGACGCCGACCGTGTGCTTTCCGGTGGCGTTTCGCGCGACTGAGGCCTCGCGGCCCCCGCCGGCGCTCCCCGCGTTTAANAAGGGGAGAGTCGTCGGNCGGGGGACCCGCTGCGTCACCCGCTCCAATGAGAGAAAGAGAGAGGAGCGGCATGATTTACTCGACAGAAGTGGAGGCCATGTGCCCTGTGGCCAAGGGCGCCTACCACGGCCCNGCACCCATCCCCGANGAGGGCAAGTGGGTCCAGGCCAAGGAGATCTCCGACATCTCCGGCCTCACCCACGGTGTGGGCTGGTGCGCGCCGCAGCAGGGCGCCTGCAAGCTCACGCTCAACGTCAAGGACGGCATCATCGAGGAGGCCCTCGTCGAGACCATCGGCTGCTCGGGCATGACCCACAGCGCCGCCATGGCCTCAGAGATCCTGCCCGGCAAGACCATCCTCGAGGCCCTCAACACCGACCTCGTGTGCGACGCCATCAACACCGCCATGCGCGAGCTGTTCCTGCAGATCGTCTACGGCCGCACCCAGACGGCCTTCTCCGAGGGCGGCCTGCCCATCGGCGCCGCCATGGACGACCTCGGCAAGGGCCTGCGCTCCCAGGTGGGCACCATGTANGGCACCAAGGCCAAGGGCGCGCGCTACCTCGAGCTCGCCCAGGGCTACGTCACCAGGCAGGCGCTCAACGACAAGGACGAGATCGTCGGCTTCGAGTTCATCAACCTCGGCGTGCTCGCCGACGCCCTGAAGGACGGCCTCGACGCCGCGGCCGCCGTCGAGAAGGACACCGGACGCTACGGCCAGTGGGACAACCCCGCCAAGGTCATCGACCCCCGTCACGAGTAGGAAAGGAGCTGAAGTCACCCATGGCAGTTACGNTCGAAGGCTACGAGCGCCGCATCGACAAGATCAACGAGACCCTCGCCGAGTACGGTATCTCCTCCCTGGAGGAGGCCCAGAAGATCTGCGAGGACCACGGCATCGACCCGCGCGCCATCGTCCTGGGCGTCCAGTCCATCGCGTTCGAGAACGCCGTCTGGGCCTACACGGCAGGCTGCGCCATCGCCCTCAAGAAGGCCGAGAGGGGCGAGGTCAAGACCGCCTCTGACGCCGCCGCCGCCATCGGCGTGGGCCTGCAGTCCTTCTGCGTGCCCGGGTCCGTGGCCGACGACCGCAAGGTNGGCCTGGGCCACGGCAACCTCGGCGCCATGCTCCTCGGCGAGGACACCGAGTGCTTCGCCTTCGTGGCCGGCCACGAGTCGTTCGCCGCGGCCGAGGGCGCCANCGGTATCGCCAACAACGCCAACAAGGCCCGCAAGACCCCGCTGCGCGTGATCCTCAACGGCCTTGGCAAGGACGCCGCCCAGATCANCGCCCGTATCAACGGCTTCACCTACGTCAAGACGTCGTTCGACTACTACACCGGCGAGCTCACCGTCGTGGAGAAGATTCCCTACTCCGACGGCCCCCGTGCCGCGGTGAACTGCTACGGCGCCGACGACGTGCGCGAGGGCGTGGCCATCATGTGGAACGAGAACGTGGACATCTCCATCACGGGCAACTCCACCAACCCCACGCGCTTCCAGCACCCGGTGGCCGGCACCTACAAGAAGGAGCGCCTGGAGAACGGCAAGAAGTACTTCTCCGTGGCCTCCGGCGGCGGCACCGGCCGCACGCTGCACCCCGACAACATGGCCGCCGGCCCCGCCTCCTACGGCATGACCGACACCATGGGCCGTATGCACTCCGACGCCCAGTTCGCCGGCTCCAGCTCCGTCCCGGCCCACGTGGACATGATGGGGCTCATCGGCATGGGCAACAACCCCATGGTCGGTGCCACCGTCGCGTGCGCCGTGGCCGTGGAGGAGGCCATCACCGACGCCATCGAGAAGGGCCTGTAGCCCTCACCGGCGCCACCCGGCATCGCCCCGCCCCGCAGGGCCCCGACCGCACCGCGCGGCCGGGGCCCTGTCCCGTGTCCCACCACCCGGACACTTTTGTCCCACTTTTGGCGAGCTCGCGGCCTCGGTGAGCGGCTTGGTGGCCTTCGGTGAGCGGATTTCTACTCACCGAAGGGTCCCTGTC
>NZ_CAJMXC010000116.1:0-3639 GCF_905219715.1 Olsenella sp. CU969 | reverse complement strand
CTGCTATATGTGGCTGTTGTTTGCCGATATATCCGGCAATCAGTTGTTGTCAGGGCCGGCACGGGGAACCGAGAGGCGGATGCCATATTCTTACAACTGATTATTTATTGTTGCCAAAAGTTCCGGCAAGCCATGAGCACGGTTGTCTCGCTCTTTTCTTTTGCTGACAAATCTACCTCGTGTTTTGTGGTCTTTGACAGGGTCTGTCAGGGAGNTGTCAAAAACGGCCTCAAAAAGGCCCTTCTCGGCAAAGCCTATCCTGCGTTCAAGCCGGTCGTGCAGACCGGCCGTTCCTACTCTTGCGAGAGAAAAAGAGATGCCATGTCGAGAGGCCCCAAGGCTCTGCCAGGCCCATGGCCCGTTTTCCTGCAAGGTCTATGCGGACGGTTCCGTGGCCCTCTGTGACCTTATGGACGCCCCCGAGGCCCGCGTCTTTCTCGAGGACATCGTCGATTGCCCCGAGAGGCTTAACGAGGTCTACAGCGACATCAAGGCCACAGACCCGCTTCAAGATTCGTCTTGCGTCCGTTGCCCGGCGCTGCAGGCCTGCGGCGGCCGCGCATGGTGCCGCCGTGACCAATGCGACCCTTCCGTGCTCAAACGGGTGCTCGGGTCGAACCTTGCCGTGCTCTCCCATTCCTTAAGAAAGGAATAACTCGATGTACGTCCATGAGTTTTTTCGGCGACACCCGCTNTGGATGACTTCTTGCCTTGTGGTCGTCGCAATTGCGTCCTGCGNGAACGTGGNCATGGCCTTTGTGGTGCAGGCGCTCGTGTCCCTGGTCACTTCGGGTGAGCTTGCGGCTCATCCCGAGGCGGCTTGGGTTGCCGTGGCCTATCTCGTGCCGTGGGCGCTGACCGAGTACGCCTGGGTGGCGTTCACCTATCATCTGGTGGGCCGCTACCAGGCCGATATACGACTCAACGTTATGGACCAGATAAAGGGCACCAAGGTTCCCCGGTTGAGCCGCTTCTATCACAACCCCGATGCCTTTCGGTCTGGAATCGTCAACGATGCCGGCTTGATTGGTGCGGATTATTTTTACTACACATTTAGGATAACCTATGATGTGGTGACGTTTGTGGCCNCGATCATTGCGACGGGCCTTATCGACCCCTCGTTCATACCCTTTGTGCTGGGCCTTTCCTTGGTCTCGGCCATCCTTCCCAAGNTTGCCCAGANGCGCCTCTCTGAGGCCCAACGCCGTACCTCTGACAGGGTTGCGGTGCTCNTCGCGGAGGCCTCCCGCATCACCGACGGTATGGAGTCCCTTGTCTCTTGTCGTTGCGCTGAGCGCGCGTGGCAGGCGCTGGTCGATGCCAACGAANGGGTGAGGCGGGCCTTCGTGCATCGCCTGATGGTGAGGACAGAGGTTTATACCTTGTCCGTTGCTTCGGGAAAGCTCGTGACCTACGGCATCTGGGCCCTGGGGGCCTTGGCCGTGGCCCAGGGGTCCATGGACCTGGCCAAGCTCGTGGCCCTGGCCCAGCTCATGACCGTGCTGCAAGACCCGANNCAGGAGATATCCCCCATCTACTCGGACGTTATCTCCAATCGGGCGCTCGTGAAGAAGATCAAGGACCTGTCCCAGGAGGAAGAACTGGACGACGGGGAAGACGCTGCGGCCGCAGGTCTCGCCGCCCCCGCCCCCGCCGACGGCCTGGCCTGCGAGGGCCTCACGGTCGCGGCCGAGGGCGGCGGCGAGGTGCTCTCCGGGGCCCGCCTGGCCGTGCCCGCNGGCGCCCGGGTGCTCGTGGAGGGCCCCTCGGGGGCGGGAAAGACCACCCTTCTGCGGGCCCTGGCCGGCACCGCGGCGGCCTCGGGCGCCGT
This sequence comes from Olsenella sp. CU969, assembly GCF_905219715.1. Taxonomy (NCBI): domain Bacteria; kingdom Bacillati; phylum Actinomycetota; class Coriobacteriia; order Coriobacteriales; family Atopobiaceae; genus Olsenella; species Olsenella sp. CU969. Next base: position 1,808 of record NZ_CAJMXC010000116.1, on the reverse strand, counting down.
GTGGCTGGGCGGGGAGCCCCTGGGGCCGGCCGAGGACCGGGCCGGCCGGGTGTGCCTGGTGACCCAGGCCGTCTTCCGGGCCGCCCCCGACCTGGCCGGCTGCATGGACCCCGGCGGCTCCGGCGACGCCCTGGCCGCCGCCCGGGAGGCGGCCTCCGCCTGGCCCGGGGTGCTCGGCCCCCTGGCCGCCCGCCTGGCCGAGGACCCGCGCGCCCCGGCGTCGTCGCTGTCGGGAGGGGAGGCCAGGCGTCTGCACCTCCTGCGCGGCCTCCTGGCCGCCCCCGAGGCCCTGCTGCTCGACGAGGCCTGCGCCGGGCTCGACCCGGCCTCGGCCGCCGCGGCCCTCTCCGAGGCCAACGCCTCGGCCGCGCCCGTGGTGCTGTCGGTGGTCCACGACCTGCCGGCCGACCCGGCCTCGCTGGGCTTCACGCACCGCGTGCGGGTGGAGGGGGGCCGCGTGGGGCCCCTGGAGCCGCTGTAGCGCGGGCGGCCGCGCCCCGCCTCCGGCCGTGGCTCCCGGCCCTGCTCCCCCGCGTCCCCTTCTGCGCCTGAAAGCGGTCGAGGGCGCCCTCGACCGCTTTCAGGCGCGGGGGGCGGGGGAGCAGGCNCAGAAGAGAAGAGGAGAGGAGAGTCCGATGCGGCTGTTTCTCACGGTCCTGTTGGTGCAGCTCAAAGCTGTTTACGCTCGCCCCGAGAAGTGCCAAAAAGCATCCGTTCCAGGACGCGCTGCAGCTTTGCTTCTGTCCGGAGTCGCCTGCGTCCTCGTCCTGTGTTTCATGGGCTATTGCGGCTTCAGCCTTCAAGCCGTAGGTGCCGGAATCGCGCTGCCCGTGCTCTCGGCGCTTCTCGCCTTGGCGTGTGGGGCGGTGGCCTCGTTTCCCGCGGCCGCAGACGCGCTGTTTGCCGCCGAGGACTACCGCTTTTCCATGAGCTTGCCCATCCCTGAGTGGGTCCACGTGGTGACGCGCCTTGTTCCTCTGTATCTCGCGGGCGCGTTCTTTGCGGCTTGGCTGGTTGTGCCTCTCTGGGGAGGGGCCGCGTCATGCGATGCGGTCCTGCTTTCCCCCGTGCATATGGCCGCCGTTGTTGCCTGCTCCCTGCTGGTGCCCGCCTTGGCCTTGGGCGCGTTTTCCCTGCTGGGGGCAGGTATCGTGCGTCATGTGCGCGACGGTCTCCCTGACCTGTGTGGTCCTTATGGCCGTAGGGGGTGCGCCGTGCCAGNTGGTTGGCCTGTGCGTTTTTCTCCCCTGCGCCTCGTTCTGGTTCACGGCCAATCTGGNTCTGTACCTCGACGTGTCGAATCCGCGCTATGAATGGGCGAGTCCAGGGGCCGTTGCCAGCCGCGGTCGGCCGGCGGTGGTCTGCGGCCTTGTGACGGCGATTCTTACCGTTGCGGCCCTGGCGACCGACTTTGTTCTCGCCCTTGCTTGCGACTGGGGCCTCGGGCGGCTCAGCGCCCTTTTCGCTGCCTGCGCCTGTTTGCTGGCGATTGGCGGCTGTGTCCTTTTCCGCGCGACGCCGATGCAAAAGGCGCGGTAGGGGCGATTGCGGCTGATCGGCTCTTGCTTGTCCGTCGTTCGGCCCTCGTTCGGCCCTCGCTCGTTCATCGCTTGGCCCACTCTCTCCGCCTCTTTCCCTCCCTCTCCGCGCTCCTCTTCTGCGCCTCCCCTCCGCGCCTGAAAGCGAATAGGGGCGCCCTCAACCGCTNTCAGGCGGAGGGAGGGGAGCGGCACAGAAAGAGGCCGGGCGCAGAAGAAGCGGCGGAGAAGGGCCCGCGGAGAAGGGGCCTGCGCAGAAGGGACCCGCAC
>NZ_CAJMXC010000115.1:0-3685 GCF_905219715.1 Olsenella sp. CU969 | reverse complement strand
GGTGCCGAGGGGTACCGGTGGCGGGGGGCTGGAGAGCCGAGGCGCCGCGCGCCTGCCCCGGTCCGGGGTGGCCTGTCGCTGTCCCTTGATTTCTGCAAGCAACCTGCAATGCTATGCACGAGAACGGGTTTTAAAGGAATGCAGACGCTGACGCATGAAATTCACGGATGGATTCATACACGGCATCTTGAAAAAACCTATCTACCACTGAAAACGAGATACCTACCGCTCGGCGCAATGCATAAGCTCTCCATAATCCCCGGGCGCCTCGGGGGTATACCTGAAAAGGTAAGGCGCCCCGTGATTCTCGGCACGGGGCTTTGCGTTTCAAATGGACTATTGGGAGGACACACATGGCTTCTGATTACACCAAGGCCCCGGGCAAGCCCGACCGCATCGTCGTGGCCCTCGGCGGCAACGCCCTCGGCGACAACCCCTCCGAGCAGATGGAGCGCATCGATGTCGCCGCGCCCGCGCTGNTCGGNCTCATNGAGCTCGGCAACGAGATCGTCATCACCCACGGCAACGGCCCTCAGGTCGGCATGATCCAGAAGTCGTTCGCCACCGCCAACGACATCAACCGCGAGATCCCGGCCATGGACCTGCNCGNGTGCGGCGCCATGAGCCAGGGCTACATCGGCTACCACCTGCAAAAGGGCCTCGGCAACGAGATCCGTCGCCAGGGCAAGCCGTGGCACGTGGCCACCATCGTGACCGAGGTCGAGGTAGACAAGAACGACCCCGCCTTCGAGAACCCCACCAAGCCCATCGGCCAGTTCCTCACCAAGGAGCAGGCGGACGCCCAGAAGGCCGAGAACCCCACCTGGCAGTTCATGGAGGACTCCGGCCGCGGCTACCGTCGCGTCGTCGCCTCCCCGGCGCCCAAGTCCATCGTTGAGATCGGCTCCATCCGCCACCTGCTCGACGAGGAGTACATCGTCATCGCCTGCGGTGGCGGCGGCATCCCCGTGTACGAGCAGGACAACGCCCTCGTGGGCGTCGGCGCCGTCATCGACAAGGACCTCGCCGGCGAGCTGCTCGCCGAGGACTGCGACGCCGAGAAGCTGATCCTCCTCACCGCCGTGGNTCACGTGGCCATCAACTTCGGCAAGCCCGACCAGCAGGACCTCGAGGACATCACCGTCGAGGAGGCCGAGAAGTACCTGGCCGAGGGCCAGTTCGGCAAGGGTTCCATGGAGCCCAAGGTCAAGGCCGCCGTCAAGTTCGCCAAGAGCCGCCCCGGCCGCGTGGCCATCATCGGCTCCCTCGAGAAGGCCCCCGAGGCCATGAAGGGCACCAGCGGCACCCGCATCCACATGTAGGCTGCCCGCCCAGAGCGTTCCTCCCAAGGCCCCCGCATCGGCGGGGGCCTTTTCTGTCAACAGGTTGCCCTCATGCTTGTGATCCTCTAAACGCGTTTGATTTTTCACGTTTTATGGGAATNCCAGTGGGAAGGAATCGAGCCGAGCGTCCCGTGGCGGCCAGCCAGGGGCGGAGGGCTCGTTCGAGGAGGTCCCGGTCGTGGGCACATCTGGATACCGTTGGAAGGGGAGGGCGGCCGCCGTCGTGGCCGTCGCATGCATCGCGGGGACGGGCCTCTCGGTGGCCGTGACGCCGGCGCTGGCCGACCCCGACGAATCCGCCGTGGAGGCGGCGGACCAGGCCCGGATAATCTCCAACATGCGCTGGACCGTCACCGGGCCCAATACCGCCACGGCCTCCTGGGACGCCGTGGACGGCGCCCTGCTCTACGACATCAGAATCCTTAAAAACGGCATTCAGGTCGATGCCGAGAAGACCCAGGGCACCAGCTTCGACTTCACCGTGACCGATCCGGGGGCCTATGAGTTCGCCGTGGGCGTGGCCCAGTCGGCCGGCGGCTCGAGCTCCGGCATCACCCAGGGTCGCGACAGGCTCCTCACGGTTTCCCTCGACCCCAACAACGGTGAGGCGGTGGAGCCCGTGGCCATGCTCGTGGAGGAGGGCGGCCGCCTCCGCAACAGGCCTGCCGATCCCACCTGGGGGGCCAACGAGTTCAAAGGGTGGACCGCCTCCCCGGTGAGTGGCGCCTTGGTGATCCCCTACGACTTCACGGGATGGGGCGCCCAGATCATGGCCCCTGTCACCCTCACGGCCCAGTGGCGTCTGGCGGCCCCTGCGTCGGTGGCCTGGAACGTCACCCACGACGGCGTGGGTTGGGGCCAGGTGGACGGGGCTTCCGGTTACCACGTGGTGGAGGCCGCCGGGGCAGACGCCCCCGACACCACGGTCCTTGACACCGATGTGGCTGCCGGCGTCTCCTCCGTGGGGGTGGACGTACCCGCCGACCCCGGGACCTATGTGGTCACGGTGGAGGCCTTGGGCGGGATGGGCATCGCTCCCTCTGCGGCCACGGCCTCGGCGGCCCTCCACAGCGTGGCCTTCGACGCCGCGGGCGGCTCGCCCACGCCTGCCATGGAGTTCGTGGAGGCCGGCCAGGCGGCTTCCCGGCCGACCGACCCCACCCTGGCCGGCCACACCTTCGAGGGGTGGTACGCCCTTGGGGCCGGCGCCCCCTACGACTTCGCCGCGCCCGTGACGGCGCCGACGACCCTCACGGCNCGCTGGTCGGTGTCGCCCTGCTCGGTGCGCTTGGAGCTGAACGGCGGCACCCTCGTCGGCCTCGACGTGACCTCCTACACCCCGGGCACGGCCGTGACGCTGCCGTCGGCCTCCCATGTGGGCTGCACCTTCGGCGGCTGGTACGAGTCGGCCGACNNCTCCGGCAGCCCGGTGGCGCANATCCAAGCGACCGCTACGGGCGACAAGGTCTTCTACGCGAGGTGGGTCCCCGACACCTACCTNGTCTACCTCGATCCCGAGGGCGGCAGGATCCTCGATCGCCGCCTCACCCACTACACCTACGGCACCGGCCTCGTGCTACCCCAGATGGTGACGAGGTCCGGCTACACCTTCGAGGGTTGGTACGCCACCGCGGACTTCTCGGGCTCCCCGGTGGATGAGATCGCGCCGGACGCCACGGGCAACAAGTNCTTCTACGCCCGCTGGCGCGCCAACGACTACGGGATCGTCTACGAGACCGATGGCGGCGAGCTGCCCGAAGGCGCCCCCGACGGCTACGTGCACGGTGAGGGATGCGTGTTGCCGGTGCCCACGAAGGCCGGCCACACCTTCGAGGGGTGGTACGAGACGGCCGACTTCTCCGGCGACCCGGTGACCGAGGTGGGCGCCGACGCCACGGGCGACAAGGTCTTCTACGCCCGCTGGTCGGAGGACCCGGCCGACGTGCCCGGCGGTGATGCGTCTGACGGCGGCACGTCTGGCGGGAACCACGGCGCTGGCGGCTCCGGTGGGGCCGTGTCCGGTGGTGATGGCTCCGGTGGGGTCGTGGACAAGGGCACCGGTGCGGGGTCTGCCGAGGGCGGCGCCGCTGCCGGCGTGAGCGTCACCGCTGCCGACGGCCGGGCCACGGTGGTCCCGGTGGGGGAGCGCGGCGCGGCGGCGGGCCTCGTTGCCGAGACGGGCGACTTCCAGCGGGGCGGCGGCGTGCTCCTCGGCATCGCCGCGGCGGTCGCGGCTGCGGCGACGGCGATGGCGGCACGGATCCGTCGCAGGGCCTGACGCAGCCAGCGCGCCGTGGGGCCTCCCTGGCGGCTCTCGGCTGGCTGCACCCCCCCCAGCGCAC
>NZ_CAJMXC010000114.1:0-3737 GCF_905219715.1 Olsenella sp. CU969 | reverse complement strand
GTTGGGACGGGGGGGCAGCAACTCCTCCATTTTCTGTGCATTCTCGCGCAGAACGAGCAAAAATGCGCAATACTGTCCACAGTCACGCAAGAANCGGCNCACAGCCGCATCTNCCNCCGGGAGGTCCCATGTCGGAGCATGCCCCGNTCGACGCCGCCGCGGCCGCGGAGGCCGCCTTCGCCCGCGCCCAGTCCCAGCCGTTCCCCGACGACATCTTCACTGCGCCCCAGCTCAACNGGGCCGTCANCGGCTGNGGNGTCATCGCNNACNANATGNCCGAGTCCCTCGCCCTCGCCGGCCGCCGCCTCGCCGGCGTGGCTAACCGCACGGCCTCCAAGGCCCACGCCTTCGCCGAGCGCCACGGCGTGCCCCGCGTCTACGAGACCGTCGAGGAGCTCTACGCCGACCCTGCCATCGACGCCGTCTACATCACCACNCCGCACAACACCCACATCGCCTACCTGCGCGACGCCCTCTCCGCCGGCAAGCACGTGCTCTGCGAGAAGGCCATCACCCTCAACTCCGTCGAGCTCGAGGAGGCCCGTGCCCTCGCCGCCGAGAACNGCGTCCAGCTGATGGACGCAACCACCATCCTCCACATGCCCCTCTACCGGGAGCTCCGCCGCCGCGCGGATGCCGGCGAGTTCGGCCCGCTCAACCTCGTGCAGGCGAGCTTTGGNAGCTACAAGGAGTACGGCGACCTCACCAACCGCTTCTACAACCCCGACCTGGCCGGCGGCGCCATGCTCGACATCGGCGTCTACGCCCTCACCTTCGCCCGCCTCTTNATGGGGAGCCAGNNCGACGAGCNCGTCTCCCTCGNCAACCTCGCGTCCACCGGCGTGGACGAGAAGGGCGACATCGTCGCCCGCAACGCCGAGCAGCAACTTGCCGTCGTCAGCCTCTCGCTCCACTCCAAGCAGCCCAAGCGCGGCGTGCTCTCCTTCGACCGCTGCTATATCCAGGTGGACGAGTACCCCCGCGCAGACAGTGCCAGGATCGTGTGGACCGAGGACGGCTCGGTGGAGGANGTCGCGGCCNGTGAGGAGGCCTACGCCCTCTGCTACGAGATGGCCGACCTCGAGCGCGCCGTGGCCGGCGACGAGGATGCCCGCACCCTCATCGGCTACGCGGCTGACGTCATGGACCTCATGACGTCCCTCCGTGCCGCCTGGGGCGTCGTGTACNCCGAGGAGCGGCANGCGTGNTCNCGCNGCAGCNCCTGGACCGGATCGTGGAGACGGTGAGCCGCAACGGGGCGGCCACCGTTCCCGAGCTGGCTGAGTCGNTCGGCATCAGCGNGTCGACCNTCCGGCGCGACCTNGACAAGCTCGACTCCGCCGGACGCCTGGTGAAGGTCCACGGCGGCGCCGTGTGCCTGGAGGACGAGCACGTGCNCCGCGAGCTCACCATCGGCGAGCGGGCGGACCTCCGCACGGCCGAGAAGGCGCGAATCGCCCGGTACGCGGCGTCGCTCATCGGCCCCGACGACCTCGTNTACATAGACGCCGGTACCACGTGCCGCGCGCTCGTGGANCACATCGGGGAGACCCGTGCCTCCTACGTCACCAACTCGCTGGACAGCGCGGCGGCCCTCGCGGTCCGCGGGCTCTCGGTGGTGGTGCTCGGCGGCGAGGTCAAACCCGCCACGGCGGCACTCGTGGGCCCCGAGGCCGTGGAGACGCTGTCGCGCTACCGGTTCACCCTGGGGTTCTGGGGCGCCAACGGCGTGAGCCGCGAGTATGGGCTCACCACGGCCGAACGGCTGGAGGCGCAGGTGAAGAGGCTCTCGATCGCGCGGACAGGGCGGCCTTTCCTGTTGGCCGACCACACGAAGCTCGGTCGCGTGGGGCCCGTGGTGTTCGACTCGCTGGAGGCGGTGACGGTCCTCACGGACGAGGTGCCGCCCGACTGGGCCGACGTCGCGACGGTCCGCGCCGTCTGACGGGGGACAGGGGTCGCAGCCGGTGCGCCTCCCGCCCTCCTCCCTCCCATCTGAACGCGATTGAGGGCGACTCCCGACGCGCTTTTGCGCCGGAAGTCGCCCTCAGCTGTTTTCAGGGGTCCGGAATCCGCCCCCAACCGAGTTCAGGTGGGGAGGGGGCGTGGCGACGCCATGCGAGCCCGACCAACGTGACGGCGGCTCGACGGCGGGCAAGGTTGGGACAAAAGTGCCCGGACACTTTTGTCCCAATGGTCGGGCACTTCTGTCCCATCGAGCCGAGAGGAAGCCGGCCCATGGAAACCGCCGATGTCGTCTGGATGCCCCGGAAAGCTGTTGTCTCCTGGGCCTGCGCCCGCGCCGCCGTGGTGGAGGCAGGCCCCGGGGCCTTCTCGCTCCCGGTCCCGCGCCGCGTGCTGGTGAACGGCGAGGACCGCGGCCTCACCGACCGTGTGGTCGCTTACGTGGAGGGGCTCGAGCCGGGTGCGCGCAACGTGGTGCGGCTGGAGCCCGTGGACGGTTCCGCGCCCTGGGAGGCCGTGGTGGAGACGCCGCCGGAGTCCGTGCGGCTCGACATCCGCGACTTCGGGGCCGCGGGAGACGGCCGTCGCGACGACACCGGGTCCATCCAGGCGGCCGTGGCCCGCTGCGCCGAGGGCGGCACCGTGGAGGTGCCGGCGGGGCGCTACCGGGTGTCGAGCCTGTGGCTCAAGGACGGCGTCTCCCTCCATCTGGCCCAGGGGGCCGAGCTGCTGGCCGTCTACGACCGGGAGGGGAGGGCGCTCCTCCCTCCCAGCCAGGCCCGCACCGACGGCGGCGCCCCGTACCCGCTCGGCACCTGGGAGGGGGCACCTGGGAGGGGGAGTCCTGTGCCATGTCCGCCGCCGTCGTGAACGCCGCGGGGGTCCGTGACGCCTGCGTCTACGGCCCCGGCACGGTGGACGGCCAGGCCACCGCCGACACCTGGTGGCACGACCCCAAGCGCATCCGGGCGGCCGCCCGGCCCCGCCTCGTCTTTCTCGAGGGGTGCGAGAGGGTGGCCCTGGTCGGCACCCTCAGGGACAGCCCAAGCTGGAACGTGCACCCGGTGCTCTGCCGCGATGCGAGGTTCCTCTGCCTCGCCCTGAAGGTCCGGCCGACTCCCCCCAACACCGACGGGGTCAACCCCGAGAGCTGCACCGGCGTGCTGGTCTCGGGGTGCGAGTTCTCCGTGGGCGACGACTGCGTGGCCATCAAGAGCGGCAAGCTCTCCATGGGGCGCCCGGTGCGCCCTCCCTGCACGGCCGTGCGCGTGACCCACTGCTCCATGCACGACGGCCACGGGGCCGTGGTCATCGGCAGCGAGACGGCCGGGGGCGTCTCCGACGTGGTGGTGGAGGACTGCGTCTTCAGCCGGACCGACCGGGGCCTGCGGGTGAAGACGAGGCGGGGCCGCGGCCGGGGCTCGCCGGTGACCTCCGTCGTCTTCCGGCGCATCGCCATGGAGGGGGGTGCCGTTCGTGGTGAACGCCTTCTGCAACCGCGACCCCGACGGCATGGAGGCCTGGGTCCAGGACCGTTCGTGCCGCCCGGTGGACGCCATGACGCCCCGCTTGGGCTCCTTCACCTTCGAGGACATCGTCGTGCGCGGCGCCAAGTGGTGCGCCGCCTGGGTGGCGGGCCTTCCGGAGGACCCCGTGGACCGCCTCGTGTTCCGTCGGGTGGAGGGGGCCTTCGACGACGGCCCCGACGAGGGGGCGCCGGCCATGGCGGGTGGCGTGGGCGCCTTCTGCCGGGGAGGCCTCGTGGTCTCGGG
>NZ_CAJMXC010000113.1:0-3786 GCF_905219715.1 Olsenella sp. CU969 | reverse complement strand
CCATGGGGGAGGGACGAGAGGGGCGCACGCCGCGGGTCCTCGTGGTGGACGACGACCCGGCCATCGTGGGCCTGGTGGGCGCCTTGGTGGAGGGCGAGGGCCTGGGGTTCGTGGGCGTGGGCAGCGGCGAGGAGGCCCTGGCCGCCGTGACCGACGGCCCCGTCGACCTCGTGGTCCTCGACGTCATGATGCCGGGCATGGACGGCTTCGAGACGTGCCGCCTCCTCCGCTCCCGCGAGCCCGACCTGCCGGTGATCTTCCTCTCCGCCAAGGACGACGAGACCAGCCAGGTGGTGGGCCTTACCATCGGCGGCGACGACTACGTGGCCAAGCCGTTCCGCCCCCGCGAGCTCGTGGCCCGCATCCGGGCGCGCCTGCGCCGCAGCGAGGGTTCCTCCCACGGCCTGCGGGTGGGCCCGCTCGCCCTCGACCCCGTGGCGCACCGGGCGTCGCTCCTCGACGTGCCCCTCAACCTCACTCCCACGGAGTTCCGCCTCCTCCAGGAGCTCATGGCCGCCGACGGCGACCCCGTGCCCGTGGGCGACCTGTTCCGCCGCGTGTGGGACGCCGAGCCGGACGCCTCGTCGCGCAACACTGTGATGGTGCACATCCGACGCCTGCGCGCCAAGCTCGAGCGTGTGGACGCCTCCCGCGGCTACGTGCAGACCGTGTGGGGCGTGGGCTACCGCGTGTCGGGCGACGGCCGGTGAGGCGGCGGGCCTCCCGCAGCGAGCAGGCCCGCGTCCTGGCCCGCCGTGTCGAGGGCCGCACCGTGCTCGCGGTGGCCCTGTGGACGCTGTTCTGCCTCCTCGTGGCGTGGGGCTCGCGGGACCTTGTAAGCGCGCTCGGCGAGGCCATCGCAGCCAACGACTCCGCATGGGCCACCTACACGGTGGAGGACTACAACGTCCTCGCGGAGACGGGCCGCTTCTCAGACCCCCGCAAGGCCTATCAGGTGGTGGGCGGCTACGACGAGGCCACGGGCGAGGAGGTCTTCCGCGTGCGCGACATCACGCTCTACACGCGCCTCCACGACCTCAAGGCCCCTGCGGCCNTCGTNGTCTACCTGAGCGGGNTGGTGGTCGTGTTCCTCTGGGNGCAGCGCCGCTACCTCGACGCCTTCGACGACCTCGCCGCCGCGGTGACCGACCTCGTGCGCGACCCCGCGGCGCCGGTGCGCCTGCCCGAGGAGCTCTCCGTGGCCGGGCGCGAGCTGGAGTCGGTGCGTCGGGAGCGCCTGGAGGCCGACGAGGCCGCGCTCGCCGCGGAGCGCCGCAAGGACGAGCTTGTGACCTACCTGGCCCACGACCTCCGGACCCCGCTCACCTCCGTGACCGGCTACCTCGAGCTCCTCGACGAGTCACCCGACCTGCCCGAGGACGCCCGCCGTCGCTACGTCTCGGTGGCCCACGGGCGCGCGGTGCGCCTCGGCGACCTGGTGGAGGAGCTCTTCGAGATCTCGCGGTTCAACCTGCAGACCATCCCCCTGGAGAGGAGCCGGGTCGACCTCGTGCTCCTCGGCGAGCAGGTGGCCGAGGAGGCCATGCCCGACGCCGCGGCCCACAGTCTGACGGTGCGGGTGGCGGCCGACGGCCCNTGCGTGGCCGCCGTGGACCCGGGCCGGGCCGCCCGCATGCTCTCCAACCTGGTGAGGAACGNCGTGGCCCACGGCGACGACGGCACGGAGGTCGTGGTGGGGGTGGGCCGCGCCTCCGACGGCGGCGTGCGGATGACGGTGCGCGACAACGGGCCCGACATCCCGGAGGAGCTGCTGCCCCACGTCTTNGAGCGGTTCGTGCGAGGCGACGACGCCCGTGGCGACGGCGNCGGGGCCGGGCTGGGCCTCTCCATCGTGGAGGAGATCGCCCGGGCCCACGGCGGCCGCGTGTGGGCGGAGAGCGCCGGCGGCACGACGACGTTCACAGTGGAGCTGCCCCGCTGACCCCGCCTCGTCCCACCACCCGGACACTTTTGTCCCAATGGTCGGGCACTTTTGTCCCACCGGCCGGTGCTGCCGTCGGGCCGCTTTGCCGCGCGCGCCGTNGCTCAGGTACCTTTGTCCCGTCGGCCACCGGAGGAGGACCCATGGACGNGCTCGCCCTCGTGTGCGCCCCGCCGTTGGACCCGGCGGCGCAGGCGCCGCTCTACCGCCAGCTCAAGGATCGCATTCTGCAGGTCATCGCCGCGCGCGNNNTGGGTCCCGACCAGCCGCTGCCCTCCGAGNAGGAGCTCTGCCGGGCCTTCGGCCTCTCCCGGGGCACTGTGCGCCGCTGCTTCGACGAGCTCGCCCGCGAGGGCCGCGTGGTGCGCTGCCGGGGGCTCGGGACCTTCGCCCGGTGGCCCGAGGAAGCCGAGGACATCTCCACGGCCCTCAACTTCTCCGGGCAGGTGCGCTCCGCCGGCGGCGAGCCCTTCTCCCGCCTGCTGGACCTCTCCGCCGTGCCCGCCCACGAGCGTCAGGCCCGCCAGCTCCAGGTGGCCGAGGGCACGCCCCTCTGGCGGGTGGTGCGCGTGCGCATGGCCGACGGCGAGCCGCGGCAGTATGTGACGGCCTGGGTGCCGCAGGACCTCGTGCCCGGCCTCTCCCGGGGGCAGGTGGAGGGCACGGGCTCCCTCTACGCTGCCATTGCCGCCGGCAGCGGCAAGCTCCCCGCCCGGGCGCTGGAGGCCTACGAGGCCTGCACGCTGGCGGCGGGGGAGGCCCGGGCCCTTGGGCTGGAGCCCGGCGCCCCGGCCCTGCGCTGTGTGCGCCAGACCCTCGACGGCGACGGTCTTCCGTTCGAGACGAGCGTCATCCTCATGCCGGCCGCCCTCTCGCGGTTCGTGCTCGATGTCTCCGCCGAGGGCACCGCCTACCGGCGCGCCTAGGGTCGCGGCGCGCGCGGACACCGGCCGCCGCCCCGCAGCAAACGTACAGAACGTTCAGCATCAGGAGGCTGTTTTTCCCCACGCTCCCCGAAAAGGCCTGCGGGCGGTCGTATCTTCGAACCGTCCTTCAGACCCCTTGCAGAGAGGAGCGCCATGACCCCTGCCAAGCCCGCCTCCGAGATGAGCCGCGCCGAGCTCGCCGCCTATATCGACCAGTCGGTCCTCAAGCCCGAGTTCACGGTGGAGGACATCAGGAGGTACGCCCAGGAGGGCATCGACTTCGGCTGCGCGACCATCTGCATCAACCCGTCGAGCCTGCCCATCGTGGCCCCCATGGTGGAGGGTACCGGCACCGGTCTCTGCGTGGTGTGCGACTTCCCCTTTGGCGCCAGCTCCACGGCCTCCAAGGTGGCCCAGGCCGAGGCCATCATGGACGGCTACGACATCCAGGACCTCGACATCGTGGCCAACTACGGTCGCCTGCGCTCCGGCGACCTCGACTACGTGACCGAGGACATCCGCGCCGTCGTGGAGGCCTGCCACGCCAGGGGCGTCCTGGTGAAGGTCATCATCGAGACGGACNCCCTCACCCATGGGCAGATTCAGGACGGCACCCGCTGCGCCGTGGCCGCCGGCGCCGACTTCATCAAGTCGTCCACCGGCTTCTACACCGGTGGCGAGCAGCGCGGCGCCACCAACGAGGTGGTGGACCTCATGATGGAGGCCGGGGAGGNCGAGATCCGCGTCAAGGGCTCCGGCTGCATTCGCGACCGGGAGCACTTCCTCGAGCTCATCGACAAGGGCATCGATCGCATGGGCATCGGGTACCGCTCCACGCCCGAGGTGCTGGGGGAGTAGGGCGGCTGCCGCGGGGTAGGGCGGCTGCCGCCCGTCGGCGCCACCTGTACCCCCCCCGTT
>NZ_CAJMXC010000112.1:0-3857 GCF_905219715.1 Olsenella sp. CU969 | reverse complement strand
GTCTCGAGGTCGGTGGTCGACACCACCGGGACGTCGCCGGCGACGTCCCGGTGGTGTCGGCCACCGACCTCGAGACCTACCTCGGCTGCCCCCGCCGCTGGTTCCTCGAGCGCGCCGTGCCGGCCGACCGCCTCGACGCGGACTTCTCGGGCCTCGACCGCGGCAGCTTCGCCCACGGCGTGCTCGAGCGCACCGGCCGCGAGCTCCAGGCCCAGGGGTCCTTCGAGCGGGGGCTCGCCGGCGACGTCCTCTCGCGCGTCTTCGACGGGGCCGTGGCCTCCGCGCCCACGGGCCAGGGGCCGGCCGCCGGCTTCATGCCCCACTCCGTGAGCGAGGAGAGCCAGGTGCGCCACCTCAAGGACCAGCTCCTGGCCACGCTCGACCNCAACNAGGGCTCCTTCGTCGGCTTCACGCCGCGGCTGTNCGAGCAGACCTTCGGCAACCCGGGCCAGGACCCGGTGACCTACGCCGGCGTGCGGNTGCGCGGCACCATCGACCGCGTGGACGTGGACGCGAGGGGCCGTGCCGCGGTCATCGACTACAAGAGCGGCAACTCCGNCGGCTCCCGCTACCGCCCAGAGGCCGCCGACGACCTCTCCTCCTGGGTGCCGGGTAACATCCAGGCCCTGCTCTACGCCCGTGTGCTGCCCCAGGTGGCGCCCGGCCTGGACCCCGTGGCCGCCGTCTACCTCACCACGGGCGACGACCCCGGGGTAGGGGGCATGGCCGAGCGCGGCTTCGCCGAGTCCATGGAGGGCGCGTACCGCGGCAAGACCCCCAATGTCGTCACCCCCGACCACGTGGCGGCCGCGTCCTTCGAGGACGTGCTCGCCCGCGCCGAGGAGGTCGCCGCCGAGGCGGTGGCCTCCATGGCCGCCGGCCACGTGGAACCCCGACCCCGCGACCGGTGGGCCTGCATGGGCTGCCCCGCCGTCGCCTGCGAGAAGAGGATCGACCGATGATCGAGCTCGACGGACCCCAGCGAACCATCGTCGAGACCCTTGACGAGGAGCTCTTCGTGGAGGCGGGCGCAGGCNCGGGCAAGACGTTCACCCTGGTGCAGCGCCTGGCCCATGCCCTGGAGCCCGACCGGGCCACGGGGAGGGCGCCGCTCTCGTCCATCGAGAACGCCCTCGTGATCACGTTCACCAACAAGGCCGCGTCAGAGATCCGCGAACGCGTGCGCGCCGAGCTCATGGCCCGCGGCCTCCACGANGAGGCCCTGGCCGTGGACCGCGCCTGGATATCCACCATCCACGGCATGTGCGAGCGCANCCTGCGCTCCTCGGCCCTCGAGCTGGGCATCGACCCGGCCTTCACCGTGATCGCCGACAACGAGGAGCAGTACCTGCGCAGNCGCGCCGTCTCCGATGTGCTCCTCGAGGTGCGCGGCGACCCCCGCTACACCGAGCTCTTCGCCACCTTCGGCGACTCGTTCGATGCCGCCTCGGAGTCCGGCGTGGCTCAGCGCCGCCGCGGGTTCAACCGGCCCATGTCCGCCCCCGAGATGGCCGAGCTCATCACCAAGAAGGCCAACGAGAGCCCCGAGGGGTTCGACGCCGTGGCCTTCAAGGGGGGCGACGCCGAGCTCGGCCCCTTGGCCCGCCGCGCCGTGGCGGCGCTGGACGCCCTGCTCGACGCCTGGGTGCCCAAGAAGGGGGCCAAGGGCATGGAGCACAAGGCCGACCTCGCGCGCACCTCCCAGGCCCTGACCGCCTGGTTGGAGGCCGGCGCCCCGGCCGACGCCTGGGACGGTCTGGAGGCGTCGGTCGTGCTGCCCAGCGGCACGTTCATCAAGGCCAAGGACGCCCTGGACCTCCTCGCCGACGCCAAGGAGGCCGTGGCTGCCCTGGTCCTCGAGGGCTCCTACTCCCGCATCCGCCGGCTGGAGGGCCCGCTCATGGACCTCGCCCGCGCCATCGACGGGCGGTACCGCGCCGTCAAGCGCGAGCGCGGCGCCCTGGACAACGGCGACCTCCTGCGCCTGGCCCTCAAGGGCCTCTCGGAGCACCCTGTGGTCAAGGAGCGGTTCCAGGGCACCTTCGAGCTCGTCATGATCGACGAGTTCCAGGACACGGACTCCCAGCAGCTCCGCATCGTGAGCCTGCTGGCGCCCGACGAGAGCCGCCTGTGCTTCGTGGGCGACCGCCAGCAGTCCATCTACCGGTTCCGCGGCGCGGACGTCGAGCAGTACGACCTGGCCCGCGAGCGGGCCTCCCGGGTGGTGCGCATGGACCGCAACTTCCGCAGCCACGACGACATCCTGCGGTTCGTGAGCCGCGCCCTCGGCGACTCCGAGATCCTCCCCGGATTCATGGACCTCGAGGCCTTCCCCGGCCGCCCCGACGGCTACGCCGCCCGCGACATGCCCCGCATCATGGTGGAGCACACCCAGGCGCCCCCGGCCGAGAAGGGGTTCAAGCAGGCCACCAAGGANGTCCTCGTNGCCCGGAACGCCGAGCAGGTGGCCAACCGCCTGCAGGAGCTCGCAAAGCAGGGCGTGCGCCCCGGCGACATGGCGCTCCTGCTCCGCGGCCTCAACGTCGCCGACCCCTACCTCCGGGCCCTGCGCGACCACGGCCTCGAGGCCGTGGTGGCCGGCGGCTCCACCTTCGCCTCGNCCATGGAGGTGCAGCAGGTGCAGGCGCTGCTCTGGGCCCTCNCCAACNCGCGCGACACCCAGCGGGGGCTCCNCCNGGTGCTCNANGGCCCCATCTTCTCCCTGGGCGACGACGACCTCGTGCTCCTGGCCCGCGGCGGCTCGTCCGCCGGCCTCGTGGAGGGCCTGCTCGCCGGACCCGAGGGCGCCGAGCGCGTGCTGGGGGAGCGCCCCGGCCCGCGCCTGGCCCAGGCCCTCAGGGTCATGGAGTTGGCGCGCCGCCGCATGGGCTACACCGGCGTGGCCGACACCGTGCTGGCCGTGTGCACGGAGTCGGGCTGGCTCCCCCGCCTGGAGCGCGAGGGGGTCGTTGGCCGCTCCCGAGCGGCCAACGTGCTCTCCGCCGTGCGGCACATTCGCCGGCTCGTGGACGACGCGGGGCTGGGCTTCTCCCGCGCGGCCAAGGTCTTCGGCGACTGGCTCGCGAGCGCCAAGGAGGGTCCCGGCGCCCTCTCGGGCGAGGAGACCGATGCCGTGCGCGTGATGACGGTCCACTCCTCCAAGGGCCTGGAGTTCCCCGTGGTGGCCGTGGCGNGCGTCTTCGACGACCCCCACNGCCAGAGCAGGCAGAACCTCGTGACCAGCCGCGAGGGGTCCGAGGTGCGCCTCTCCCTGAAGCCCAAGGCCGAGAAGGGATCGCCGGCCGAGGCGGCGGCCAAGCTCCTCGGGGAGCCGGAGGGGGAGCCGCGCACCGGCCTCCAGTGGCGCCGCCGGCTGGAGGAGTGCGAGACCGACGCCGAGGTGCGGGAGGCCGCGCGCCTGCTCTACGTCGCCCTCACCCGCGCCCGCGAGGCCCTCGTGGTGGGCGTCACCACCGCGGTCTCCGCCAAGGGCACGGTCAGGCCGGCCATGGCCGAGAGCTTCCTCGAGGCCCTCTGGGGCGAGGTCCCCACGCTGCAGGGCACCGTGCCCATCGACTACGGCGGGGGGCAGGAGGGGCGCCTGGTCACCGTGGTGGCCGAGCCCACGCCCAAGGACCCGGTGGAGCCCGAGGAGCCCGTGGAGCGGCCTGAGGAGGAGCGCCCGGACTTCCCGCTCTTCGACGAGGTGCGTACGGCCCCGCCCACCACGGCGTGGTCGGCCCGGGACGACGTGCGCAGCTACTCCAAGGACCTCCACCAGGCCCAGGTGGCGGCCTCCCTCGACGCCGAGGCGGACGCCACGGAGGTCCCCGAGGACGCCGAGCCCCCCGCGGGCG
>NZ_CAJMXC010000111.1:0-3871 GCF_905219715.1 Olsenella sp. CU969 | reverse complement strand
CCACCAACCCCACCTCCACCGCCATCTTCAAGTGCCTGCTGGCTCTCAAGACCCGCAACGCCATCATCATCTCCCCGCACCCCCGCGCCAAGGAGTCCACCATCGCCGCCGCCAAGGTCGTGCGCGAGGCCGCCGAGGCCGCGGGCGCGCCCAAGGGCCTCATCCGCTGGATCGAGCAGCCCAGCCTCGAGCTCACCAACGAGCTCATGCGCGACGCCGACATCATCCTGGCCACCGGCGGCCCGGGCATGGTCAAGGCCGCCTACAGCTCCGGCAAGCCCGCCCTGGGCGTGGGCGCCGGCAACACCCCGGCCATCATCGACTCCTCGGCCGACATCAAGCTCGCCGTCATGTCGATCCTGCACTCCAAGACCTTCGACAACGGCATGATCTGCGCCTCCGAGCAGTCCGTCATCGTCCTCGACGACATCTACAAGGCCGTGAAGGACGAGTTCAAGCGTCGCGGCGCCTACTTCCTCAAGGGCGACGAGATCGACAAGGTCCGCAAGACCATCATCATCAACGGCGCCCTCAACGCCAAGATCGTGGGCCAGTCCGCCCACACCATCGCCGAGATGGCCGGCGTCGACGTGCCCAAGAACACCAAGGTCCTCATCGGCGAGGTCGACTCCGTGGAGCTCTCCGAGGAGTTCGCCCACGAGAAGCTCTCCCCGGTGCTGGCCATGTACCACGCCAAGGACTTCGACGACGCCATCGCCAAGGCCGAGNAGCTCATCGCCGACGGCGGCTACGGGCACACCAGCTCCCTCTACATCGACACGATGAACGAGAAGGAGAAGATGGCCAAGCACGCCGAGGCCATGAAGACCTGCCGCATCGTCATCAACACCCCCAGCTCCCAGGGCGGTATCGGCGACCTCTACAACTTCCGCCTCAAGCCTTCCATGACCCTGGGCTGCGGCTCCTGGGGCGGCAACTCCATCTCCGAGAACGTGGGTGTGAAGCACCTCATCAACACCAAGGTCGGGGCAGAGAGGCAGACCAACATGCTGTGGTACCGCACCCCCGACNAGANCTACTTCAAGCGCGGCTGCATGCCGGTGGCCCTCGCCGAGCTCGGCACCATGGGCAAGAAGCGCGCCTNCATCGTCACCGACCAGTTCCTCTACAAGAACGGCTACTCCAAGGCCATCGAGGACAAGCTCGACGAGATGGGCATCGTCCACTCCTGCTTCTNGGACGTGGCTCCCGACCCCACCCTCCAGTGCGCCGAGGAGGGCGTGAAGCAGATCCGCTCCTTCGAGCCCGACTGCATCATCGCCCTGGGCGGCGGCTCCGCCATGGACGCGGCCAAGATCATGTGGCTCATGTATGAGCACCCCGAGGCCCGCTTCGAGGACATGGCCATGGACTTCATGGACATCCGCAAGCGCATCTTCACCTTCCCCGAGATGGGCTCCAAGGCCTACTTCGTGGCCGTCCCCACCTCCTCCGGCACCGGCTCCGAGGTCACCCCGTTCGCGATCATCACNGACGCCGAGACCGGCATCNAGTGGCCACTCGCCGACTACCAGCTGCTGCCCAACATGGCCATCGTGGACGTCGANAACATGATGAACCAGCCCAAGGGCCNCACCTCCGCCTCCGGCATCGACGTGCTCACCCACGCCCTGGAGTCCCTCGTGTCCATCATGGCCAGCGACTACACCAAGCCCGCGTCGCTCCAGGCCATCAAGCTGGTCTTCGACTACCTNCCCGCGGCCTATGACAAGGGTGCCGCCGACCCGGTGGCCCGCGAGCACATGGCCAACGCCTCCTGCATGGCCGGCATCGCCTTCGCCAACGCCTTCCTGGGCGTCAACCACTCCATGGCCCACAAGCTCGGCGCCTTCCACCACCTGCCCCACGGTGTGGCCAACGCCGTCATCCTCACCCGCGTCATGCGCTACAACGCCGTCGACCGCCCGGTGAAGATGGGCACCTTCCCGCAGTACGCCTACCCCGAGGCCAAGGAGCGCTACTGCGAGGCCGCCCGCTACGTGGGCATCACCGGCAAGAACGACGACGAGGTCTTCGAGAAGTTCCTCGCCGCCATCGACGAGCTCAACGAGCACGTGGGTATCAAGAAGACCATCGCCGACTACGGCATCCCCGAGCACAACGACGAGGGCACCGGCTTCCTCGACACCCTCGACGAGATGGTGGAGCAGGCCTTCAACGACCAGTGCACCGGCGCCAACCCGCGCTACCNGCTCNTGAGCGAGATCAAGGAGCTCTACCTCGACGCCTACTACGGCCGCGAGCCCCAGAGCTACGAGGACTAACACGGCTTGACCGGGCCGCCNGGCGCCCCTTGGGGGAGGGGCGCCCGGCCCGCCCGTTGTTTGTTCCGTACACCTGAGAGAGAGGAACGAGAGTGGAGCAGATAGTCCAGCGCGGCAACAAGGCAGTCTTCGTGGACGGCGAGAACATCGTCAAGGTCTTCAACGACACCAAGCCCGTCTCCGACGTCTTCAACGAGGCGCTCAACCTCGCCCGCGTCAACGAGGCCGGCATCTCGACGCCTGAGCCCGTCTCGGTGGCCAGGGTCGACGGCTCCTGGGCCCTCACCACCACCTACGTGCCCGGTCGCACCCTGGCCGAGCTCATGGCCGAGGACCCCGACCAGCTCGACCGCTACCTCGCGATGTTCGTCGACTTCCAGATCGACATCCACAGCCACCGCGCGCCCCTCCTCCAGCACCAGAAGGACAAGTACGCGCGCATGATCGCATCGCTCACCGACGTCCTCGACGCCACCACGCGCTACGAGCTCGAGATGCGTCTCGACGGCATGCCCAACGAGGTCTCCGTCTGCCACGGCGACTTCAACCCCACCAACGTCATCGTGGGCGACGACGGCAAGCTCTACGCCTGCGACTGGGCCCACGCCACCCAGGGCTCCGGCGCCGCCGGTGCCGCGATCTCCTACCTCCTGTTCGAGATCGACGACCACGAGATGGCCAGGCGCTACCTCGACCTCTACTGCAAGAAGAGCGACACGCCCAAGCAGGTTGTCCGCAACTGGATGTCCATCGTGGCCGCCGCCGAGCTCTCGCGCCGCCGTGAGGAGTCCGCCAAGGACTTCCTGCTCCGCTGGATCGACGTGGTCGACTACCAGTAGGCTCACTGCGTCGCCGACGTCAAGGGCCGGCACCCCGCATGGGTGCCGGCCCTTTTTTTCNGTNTTCTNTCTGAAATGTGGCACAATGGGGGAACCGTACTAAAGGACACTTTCAGAAAAGTTCCCCATGGAGAAGAAACTCTGGCAAAAGGTGGCCACGGCCGCCCTCGCCGTGGCTCTGGCTGTGGTCCCCGCCGTCGGTCTCGTCGGTTGTGGCGGCAACCCGGCCGACCAGGTCAAGTCGGTGGTGACCTCCAACTTCGACCAGATCAAGAGCCTCGATGCGGAGGCCATCGACGAGCTCGGCAGCATGGACGAGCTCAAGGAGCTCGAGACTACCTACGGCATCTNGTCCGNTCGGCTCATCAAGGCGTTCTATGGGCACTTCGACTACACCGTCGACTCCGTCGAGGTGGACGGCGACACCGCCACCGTCAAGATCACGAGCTCCAACGTCGACCTGCAGAAGGTCGTCGAGAGCTACATGGACAGCCTCACCGAGTTCGCCACGAGCGACGAGGCCCAGAATCTCGTGACCGAGGGTGGCCAGCAAGCCGTGCAGGACAAGGTCGTGGAGCTGCTCATGGCCGCCTTCGAGGCCGAGGACGTGCCCATCGCCACGGGCCAGACCGACCTGGCCATGGAGCGTGCGGACAACTCCTGGACCTATGTCAACGAGGGCGAGGTCCTGCAGGTGCTCTTTGGCGGTCAGGACCTCCAGAGCGCCATGAGCCAGTTCTCCTGACC
>NZ_CAJMXC010000110.1:0-4054 GCF_905219715.1 Olsenella sp. CU969 | reverse complement strand
AGGGGCGTCATGTCCACCGGCTGGGGGTCGGGCTCCCCCACCTTCTTGACGGCGAGCACCACCTGCTCATGGGTCTGCCAGTCGACCACGTGCTCGTATTCCTTGCCTTCCTCGTCGGCCTCGAAGACGATGTCCACCTGGGTGTTCTGCGGCAGGTTCTGGTCGAACACCACATACTCCTTGAGCTGGTCCTCGTTCTCCGGGTCGACGAAGACACCCGTCGGGTCCACATAGACGAGGCGGATGTAGGCGCAGCCCAGCGTGTCCATGCGAAAGGTGTTGAGCGCGGTGTAGCCCACGGACGCCGCGTTCTTGCCCTTGTAGTTCTTGATGTACTGCACATGGGGGTCCGAGGAGGTCTTGGGCTCCTCCTCGGCAGGGGCCGAGGTCGCAGGCTGCCCACCACCGGAGGCGTCGCCGCCTGCCGGGGAGCCGCCGCGCCCGCACCCTGCGATACCCAGGGCCGAGAGACACAGGGCCCCCAGGAATGCCCGACGCCCCACCGGTGTCTCAACGCTTCTTCTCATCGCTCTCTCCAATCGTCTCTTCTCTCGTAGCGGCGGCCTCCGCCGCCTTTCGCACCGCCTCCGACGAACCCGGCNCNAGTCAGAGGTCCACAGCCNACGCCATGCCCGGCCACCGCGGCGAGGAGGGCCTCGGCCTGGAGCAACCGCCCCGCGACCTCCTCGGCCTGCTCGCGCAGACGCGCCACCTGCACGGCGAGCATGTCCTCCACCGTGCGGCCGGCGGCGCGGCTGCCCTCGAACTCCGCCTTGACCTCCGGGAGGCTGAGCCCCCGACGACGCAGCTGCCCCACGAGAAAGAGCTGCGCGAGGTCGTGCCCGTCGTAGGTGCGCCTGCCCCNNGCGGTGTCGNTGGGGTCGAGGATGGCCACGCCGCCGCGGCCCCCGTAGCAGGCCCGCTGGATGTCGCGGCGACCGAGGCCGAGCAGCCGCTCGACCTCCGAGATCCTCCATCCTCCCCGCACCGTGCCCTGGTCCATGCCAACGCCTCCCAGGTCCCAGCCAAGCTGTTCAATCCGTGAACAGCAAGCCGGGTCCGTGGGGGCAGGGCGCCCCCTCCTTCCGTTGGAAGCCATGTNGGCCCCNTCCTTCTCGGCGGGGGCCCGGTGCCCCCTTCATTAGGGGCTGTGNAAAAACTGCGGACCGTTTTCGCAGGTAGATGCGGCTATGAGCAGGGGCTTGGGGGCGTTGGGGGGCGCGGCTCCCCAGCCGTCGCGACGCCGCCACCGGGTTCCGGAGCGAGGAGACACGGCCGAGAGGATCCCGGTGCGCCGCCCTGTCCATCGCGGGCCCGCACCGGTCCGGCGGGGCGCGGCGAAGGGCCTCCGATGCGCGACGACTCCGCGAAACATGTCGGATGCGCGGTCCGGACACCCCGAAAAGGACCCAGTGCGCGATTTCCGGCGTTTTTCGCGCATCGGGGCCCCATCGACGAGAAACCGTCACGCATCGGAGCCGCCTCACCGAGCCATCGCGCATCGGGCCCCTTTCGACGCAGGGCCATCGCGCATCGGCGCCGCCTCGCCGCACCGGATCGGCCGGGGCGCCAAGGNNCCGCCACGGGGCGCCCACCTCGCGGTCGTTAGAACACCTGTTCCGTTTTGGCGCTATGATGGAACGGCCGTGCCCAGGGGAGACGGAGGAACCATGGCGCCAGAGCCCGATAACACCCGCGACGAACCGGAGACGGACGCGGCCGACNCGTGCCAGCGGGCCGCCATCGAGGCCATCGTGGCCGGCGAGAACGTCTTTCTCACCGGCGGCGCCGGCTGCGGCAAGTCATTCGTGATCCAGGAGGCCCGACGCCGCCTCAAGGAGCTCCGCCGCAACGTCGTGGTGTGCGCCCCCACCGGCATCGCCGCCGTCAACGTCGGCGGCACCACCGTGCACCGGGCCTTCCACCTGGGCATCGGGGTCCTCGGCAGGGACAGCCGCCTCAGGGTGCGCGAGCCCGTCTCGGAGGCGGACGTCGTCGTCATCGACGAGGTCTCCATGCTGCGGTGCGACGTCTTCGACGCCGTCACGGCGATTCTCCGCAAGGTGCGGCCCCGGCCCCAGCTCGTGGTGGTGGGCGACTTCTCGCAGCTCCCGCCCGTCACCGCCGGCAACGACCTCGACGCCCTGCGCGACGAGTACGGCCTCCTCTGGCGCGGGCCCTTCGCCTTCCAGGGGCGCACCTGGGCCTCCTGGGACTTCCACCCCTTCGTGCTCACCCAGTGCCACCGCCAGCAGGACGCCGCCTTCCTCGACGCCCTCACCAACCTGCGCAAGGGCGACCGCGCCACGTGCCGCTGGATCTGGGAGCAGGCGCGCCACGACCCCATCCCCGGCGCGCCCTTCGTGGCCGCCACCAACCGCGTGGTGGACCGCGTGAACCAAGAGCGCCTCGCCGCCCTCACCGGCCAGGAGCACGTGTACCGCTCCGAGCGCAGCGGCGAGTTCGGGTGCGGCAACCCCGTGGACGAGACCGTGGTCCTCAAGCGCGGCGCCCGCGTGGTGTGCTGCAAGAACGACCCGCAGGACCGCTTCGTCAACGGGTCGTGCGGCGAGGTGGTGGGCTTCTCGGGATCCAAAACGGTGCGGGTGCGCCTGGACTCCGGACCCACCGTGGCCGTNGAGCCCGTCAGCTGGAGCGCCGTGGACTACGAGTACGACGAGGACGAGGGCGAGCTCCGCGAGGTGGAGCGCGGCACCTTCACCCAGATACCCCTNNGGCTGGCCTGGGNCATGACCATCCACAAGACCCAGGGCCTCACGCTGGACGCCATGAACCTGGACCCGGTGTGCTTTGAGAACGGCCAGCTCTACGTGGCCCTCTCACGGGTNCGGTCCGTGGGCGACNTCGCGCTCACGCAGCCGGTGGACCCCCTCTGGCTCAAGGTCGACCCCGAGGTGCGCGCCTTCCACCGGCAGGTCTGGGANACCTCCCAGGCATGGGACACCGCGGAGCACAC
Organism: Olsenella sp. CU969; assembly: GCF_905219715.1. NCBI lineage: Bacteria > Bacillati > Actinomycetota > Coriobacteriia > Coriobacteriales > Atopobiaceae > Olsenella > Olsenella sp. CU969. The sequence goes on along the minus strand of NZ_CAJMXC010000110.1, from coordinate 1,077 downwards.
GGTCAAGACCGAGTGGCGCCCCAAGGGCCGGCGCCGGGTATGCGCCCNGGTGCGTCCCAAGCCCAAGCCGCGGCGCGGGCCGTTCCCGGGCTGAGCGGCGCCCCGCGGCATCATGCGTCCGACAGGGCCCGGAGCATAGGGCGGCCCCACAGTCGAGGGAGGCAACGGCGCACCCCCCCCGTCACCGCCCGCGCTCCGCTCGCGGCTCCGTTGCATCCGGGCGCCCACTGCCTGGCGGATGCAGCGGGCGCCCGGGCACCGGGACCCTCGGTCGTTTGGTACTTTTTGGCGCATAAGTTGATNTAAGCCACCAAACAGCACGCCGTTTGGTGGTTTTTGCCGTTTGAGGAGGAGAAAAACCACCAAACGGTTGACGCGCGTTTGGCAGCAGCACCCCGCGGTACCGCCCGAAACCCCTCCAGGACCCGGATGTTGAGACAAAAGTGCCCGACCATTGGGACAAAAGTGTCCGAGTGGTTTGTCGGTCTGTCAGCGGGCCAGCACCGTGTAGCGGTTGAGCTCGCCCGACCGACCGTCCGCCGAGAAGCGCCCCGCCTCGCGCACGCCGGGGGCCGCGGCCGTGGCGGCGGCGACCAGGCGGTCCAGCTCGGCCTCGTCCACGGCGTGGCAGAACCGGAACACGCCCTCCTCGCCCTGCCATCCGAGGAACGCGTCGCCCGGGCCCAGCCGCCCCGCGAGCCCCGGCCACCGGGCCAGCGCGTCGGCCGTGGCCCCCCGGGCCTTCTCCGCCAGGCGCCGGTCGTCGAGGAACCTCCAGCACGACGCCGCAGCGACGCCGCCCGGTGCCAGCGCCCGGGCCAGGCCCTCCATCACGGCACGGCGCCCGCGGAAGCCGGTGAGATGGTGCAGCAGCCCNAAGGCCACCGCCATGTCGAAGGCCCCCTCGAGCGCCGCCGGCAGCCCCCATCCGTCGCCGAACTCGGCCGCCACGACCTCCGCCGAGAGACCCGCGGCCGGCCCATCCGACCCGGCACCCGCCCCGTCGCCGGCAGCGCCCGCCGCCAGCACCGGCTCGCGGTCCAGGCCCACGGTCTCCACGGCCGCGCAGGGCAGCAG
>NZ_CAJMXC010000109.1:0-4382 GCF_905219715.1 Olsenella sp. CU969 | reverse complement strand
GCCGGCGTGCTCGGCGGGGTCACGGCGCTCTGGGGGCAGCTGCTCGAGGGGTACGGCGACGCCTACGGTGCGGTGGCCGACGCCGCCAGGCGGCTCTTCGACGGCCTCGACGCCGTGGGGGCCGGCGGCGTGGCCCGGTGGCTGGGGGACCGGCTCTCTCAGGTCGTGGCCGCGGCCGGGCTCGAGCCGGCGGACCTCCGGCTCCGCAAGCCCGTGCTCTGCCACACCCAGGAGGTGCTCGACAAGGACGGCTCCACTGACGCGGCGTGGATCCGCCGGGGCATCCAGGCGCTGCCGGCCGACGGCACGCCGGCCGAGNTGNTCGCGGCCTTCGGGCGCCAGGTGGCGGACGTCGCGGGCGAGACCGAGGTGGACCTCGGCGAGCTCTCGGTCCCGGGGCTCCCGTTCAAGATCCCCGTCAAGGTACGCCTGTCNACCCTCCTGGGAGGCGCGTCGTGACCGGGCGGGCGGCANGGCTCCTCCGGGAGGAGCGCGGCCAGGCCGTGGTNGAGCTCGCCTGCGTGGTNCCGGTGGTGCTTGCCTGCGCCCTCGTCGCCGTGAACCTGGGCGTCTACATCGAGCGGTGCGCCCGGTTCGACCGCGTGGCCCCTGACATGGTGCTCGCCCACGGCATCGCGCCGGCCGACGAGCAGGACGCCTCGTCCGCCGTCCGGCAGGTCAGGGAGGCCGTGGAGGAGGCCATGGGCGACCCCGGCCTCGAGGTCGACGTCCGCGTGGAGCGCCTCGACCCCGAGGAGGACGGCCTCCTGCCTGCGCTCTCGCCGGGGCGCGTGCGCTTCGTGTGCTCCATGGGGTTCCGACCCCGGCCGTCGACGTTCTCCGTGGCAGGCGCCGTCTGGACCGCGCCGGCGCTGCTCGTCCACGAGCGCTCCCTGGTGGTGGACATCGGGACGCTCGCGGGAGGTGTCTGACGTGGTGCCGGCCGAGGTGCGCGTGCGCGGCCCGGGAGGGGAGCGGGTGATCGACGCCCTCGTCGTGGGCGGCTTCCGGGAGCGGCTCGTCGGGCTCATGGGGGACTTCCCTCCGGGCGCGTGTCCGGTGCTGGCGTTCCCCGCGTGCCGGTCGCTCCACACGGTGGGCATGGGGAGCCCCGTGGACATGGCGTTCGTGGGGNCGGACGGCGCCGTGGCCCTGTCGAGGAGGGCCGTGCCCCCGTGGCGGGCGGTGTCGTGCCCCGGGGCCGCCTGGGCGCTGGAGCGGGTCGCGGCGGACGCCCCGTGGCCCGGGGAGGGCGACGGTGTGAGTCTGTGCGTTCAAACGGGCCGGGAGGCCCCGAGAGATAGGAGAGGGTCATGAACATGACGGTGGTCGANGGCGGTTGCGCCCAGGGGCAGGGACACTGTCACGGCGGGGGCGCCCACGGGTGCGGTGTGCCGGGCGTCAAGGTGTGCCCGCAGTGCGGCGCTTCCGCCTTCGAGGACATGGACGTGTGCTACGGGTGCCTCCACCGCTTCGGCGCGGCGGTGCCTGCGGCGGGAATGCCATACCCGCCGGCCGAGGCGGCCGCGTACGGCGCGGGGCTCGACTTGCGGTGGGCCGTGGAGGGGCCGCTGGCCGGGCTCCCCGCCGAGTGGGACGGCCCGCTCTACGACGACTTCGACCCAGCCGACGCCGAGGTGGACGAGGCCGACGAGACGGGCGACCTGTCCGAGGTCGCGCGCAGCCCGCGCTGGGGCCTGGTGATGGGGTGGCGCGGCATGAGGGCGCCCGTGGCGCTCCCGGCCGGCGGCCTCTCCATCGGCCGGGCGTCCGACAACGACGTGGTGCTCAAGGACGCCTCGGTGTCGCGCCGCCACGTGGTCGTGGCACCCGACGAGGGAATGGTGCTCGTCCACGACGCNGGGGCCACGCACCCTGCCACGCTGGATGGGGAGGAGGTCGTGGACTCCGTGCCGTGGCTGCCGGGAAGCGTGCTCGAGATATGTGGCGCGAGGTTTTCGCTCGAGCTGCTTGACCCCCGGAGGTGACGTGTTATAGTTATCGGGCGCTCGAGGCGTTTTTGGCTGGGTAGCTCAGTTGGTAGAGCAGCGGACTGAAAATCCGCGTGTCAGGGGTTCGACTCCCTTCCCCGCCACCATAAACTCGCAGGTAGTCGGATTGTCCGGCTACCTGTTTCTTTTTGAGTGGGACCGCTATCCTGACGGATAGCGGTCCCACTGGTATGTTGGGTGCCCCGCGGCATCCCCAGGAGGGGCGGGATAGGCCTTCGAGTGGGGTATGACTGCTGAATGGAGCTTGCGTAGAGGCAAAGGGGTGGAGCACCCACTTCATATTGCAGGTGGTCCCATGCTCATCGCGGCCATCGTGAGGTGCTCAGGGGCGGTATCGGTCGCCCCTCGAGCTGGCTCAGAAGTTGACTGTGTTCGCGGTCCTCCTGCTCGCAATAATGCTGGCACCTGTAACCCAAGCCTTTTAGTTGCGACGCCGCCGTGGCGCATGGGGGACGCGATCGCGCCACCGTGGTGCACAGTTTGGGCTTATCGGGGCATTTTCCGCACCCCCGTGGTGCGATCCGGGAAGGTTGCACCATCCTGACGCGATTGAAAGGTCTTTCCCGGCCTGGGAATGATAGCGTGGAGAACGTCGACGTACGCGCCCTGCAAGGAGGATCTGCCGGTGGATCACGCGATGCTGCACGGGGTCAACCTCGCCGGTTGGCTGGTGCTCGAGCCCTGGGTAACCCCGTCCCTGTTNGCCTCGTCGGGGGCCTTCGACGAGAAGNGCCTCGAGGCCGCCCTCGGGCACGACCGCTATGTGGAGGTCGTGGCCGGCCACCGGTCCGCCTTCATCGGCGAGCGCGACTTCCGCCAGATCGCCGACCGCGGCTACAACGCCGTGCGCATCCCCGTGCCCTGGACGGTCTTCGGCAAGGACGGCCCCATGCCCGGTGTGGACGAGGGCTGCATCGAGTACGTGGACCGCGCCTTCACCTGGGCCGAGGCCGCCGGCCTGCAGGTGCTGCTCGTGCTCGCNGCCATNCCCGGCGGGGACGACGACCCCGAGGCCCTGAGCAACGTCATCGCCATGGGCTCCACCCTGCGTGACCNCGTCATCGAGGTCGTGGCCCGCCTCGCCGAGCGTTACGCCGAGCGCGACTGCCTCATCGGCATCGNGCCCCTCGACGAGCCCGTGGCCCAGCGCCGCCGCGGCCTCTCGGTCACGCCCGGCGTGCCCATGCACATGCTCCGCAACTTCTACCGCGACTGCTACGAGGCCGTGCGCGACCGCGCCGGCGACCATCCCGTGGTGGTGTTCTCCTGTGCCGGCCGCCCCGACATGTGGAACCTCTTCATGGCCCAGTCCCGCTACCGCAACGTGTGGCTGGACCTGCACCTCTACCACTACAACGACGTCGTGGACGCCTCCGGCCCCTCCGGCACGCGCCGCCTGGTGGAGCGCTCCTCCGACGCCATCGCCCGCGCCCGCCGCAGCGGCCTGCCCGTGGTGGTGGGGGAGTGGTCGAGCTCCCTGCCCGTGGGTGCCGGCACCCCCACGCCCGAGGGCCTCAAGGCCATGGAGCGCGTCTNCGCCGCGGCCCAGATCCAGGCGTTCCGCGACGCCTCCGGCTGGTTCTTCCAGACGTGGAAGACCGAGAACAAGCTCTCGGCCTGGGACGCCCGCGTGGCCCTCTCCTCCTTCGAGCGCGGGATGTTCGACTGATGCCCCAGGACGACCCCCGGCCCTCCGGCGCCGGCGTGCTCTCGCTGGTGGGCACTCCTATCGGCAACCTGGGCGACCTCTCCGGCCGCGTGCGCGACACCCTCGCCGCCGCCGACGTCGTGCTCTGCGAGGACACCCGCGTCACCGGCCGGCTCCTCTCGGCCATGGGGCTGCGCCGTCCCCTGGAGCGCTGCGACGAGAACGTCATCGCCTCCCGCGTGCCCGCCGTCCTGGAGCGCCTCTCCTCCGGCCAGCGTGTGGCCTTTGCCTCCGACGCCGGCATGCCCACGGTGAGCGACCCGGGCCGCAGGCTCGTGGACGCCGCGCTCGACGCCGGCCTCCCCGTGGAGGTCGTCCCCGGCCCCAGCGCCGTGACCTGCGCCGTCGCGGCCTCGGGCCTCGACTGCTCACACTTCTTCTTCGAGGGGTTCCTGCCGAGGAAGGCCGGCGCCCGCCGCGAGCGCCTCGACCTCCTCGCCCGGGTGCCCGGCGCCGTGGTGCTCTACGAGTCGCCCCACCGCGTCGCCGCCACCCTCGCGTCCGTGGCCGAGGCCATGCCGGGGCGCCGCGTCGCCCTGGTCCGCGAGCTCACCAAGCTCCACGAGGAGTGCCTGCGCGGGACGGCCGCCGAGCTTTCCGCCACCGTCGCCGAGGCGGAGGCCCAGGGGCGCCCCGGCATGGCCTCGGCCACAGACGCGAGG
>NZ_CAJMXC010000108.1:0-4464 GCF_905219715.1 Olsenella sp. CU969 | reverse complement strand
GTCACCGGGTCGCCGCCGGGGGTGGTCCAGCCGCTGAACTTGTTGTTCTCGGGGTCGTCCTCGGAGTCGGGGACCTCGTCGTCCTCGGGCAGCACGATGATGGGCTTCTCACCGATGACGTAGTAGTCGTCGATGGGGTTGCCGTTCTCATCCTCGACGCGCACGTGGGTGGGCTGGAAGACGGCCTTGTTGCCGANGTTGCCGCACTCGTCGCGCACCCACACCACCAGGGGCGAGGTGTCAACGATGTCGAGGTCGAACGCGAACTGGTGCTGCGGGATGGGCAGGGTCTCCCAGTCGTCGTCGGTGGGGGTGGCGTTGACGTCGTTGGTCACCCAGTAGGCCGCCACACCGGAACCGCGGCCGTCGNCGATGAAGGTGNTGCCATCCTCGTCGATGNCCTCGCCGGTGTCGGTGAGGGTGATGGTGGCCTTGTTCTTGCCGGTGTTGGCACCCTCGATGANGGGCTCCTCGTTGTCGAGGTAAGCGGTCACGTAGGTCTGGGAGATCTTGGAGACGTTGCCCTTGTCGTCGGTGACGGAGAGCTCGAAGGTCCAGCGGCCGTGGGCGCTGTCCCTGGTGAACAGGTAGTCCTCGATCTTGGAGGGGTCGTCGTAGGTCTTGTCGAAGACCTTGGTGTTGGTGGGGTCGTAGACGCTCCAGTGCCAGCTCACCAGCTTGCCGTCATCACCGGAAAGGGTGCCGGTCATGGACTTGTCCACCATGTTGACCGGAACGGTGCCGTTGGTGTTCACCAGGTGCTGCAGGTGCACCGTCATGAGCTGCTCGTCGGNNTCGCTGTCGACGATGTAGAAGTTGGCCAGGGGCAGTTCGGAGCTGATGGGTGCCTGGTTGAACTTCTTGCCCTCCACGAAGTTCTTGTAGATGTAGCCGGCGATCTCGCCCACGNAGTCGTCNCCCATGGCGATGANACCGTTATCGGCGCCGAGGCCCTGGTGGGTGGTGTTACCGTTCTCATCCTTGGTGGAATCGGTGACCACCTTGCCGTCCTGAGCGTTGGAGATGTAGAAGATCTCGTTCTCGTTGAGGCGGTTGATGCCGTCGGTGTAGTCGGGGTTGGTGCCGCCGGCCTCACCGAACTCGTCGGGGATCTGGGGGTCGTTGGAAGTGCCGGCGAGGTTGATGAAGNANTTCTGCTCGNCGCCCTGGAAGTACTGGGTGTTCTTGAGGGCGTCGAAGGCGGAGGCGGCANAGCTCATCTCGAGGTCGGAGAACTTCATGATCGAGAGGGAGGAGCAGCCGTGGCTCACATAGTTGACCAAGGGTCCGAAGCCGTTGAACCCGGTGTTGTCCAGGGGCTGGTTTTTGAGGAGGTTCACCGGGTCGCCAAGGTTGCCGGACGCATCGTAGGTCTGGTACTGCATGGTGACGTTGTTCTTGTTGAGCTCGACGGTCACGCGAACCATGTTCTTGGGACCGAAGTTCATGGCAGGCACCGACGCGACCTGGGTGCNGGTGGCGNCGGCCNNGGNGGTGTCGGNCNCNANGCTCACCTTGCGCAGGGTGCAGGCGTTGTNGCCGGCCNTGAACATGAGCACGTAGCCGGAGACCGTGTTGTTCTCGATGCCGGCGTTGAGCCAGAAGCCGTAGCTGCCCAGGGTGTGGGTGTCGATGACGGCGGGGTTGATGTCAAAGGAGAAGGTACGGCGGGAGTCGCTCGAGGCAGGGTAGATCATGTAGTCGCTCAGGGCCGACGTGCCGTAACCGGCGAACACCATGGACGACTTTCCCTGGTCGTCAACGGACGAGTAGATGTGCCTGTCGAAGTTTTTGCAGGAGTTGCCCGTGGTGTTGGTGTTGTTCTTGAAATAGCTTTCAATGGTGCCGGTGCCGTTGGTGTGGGAGTTGTCGGCCTGACGGAAGGGCTGGTTGGCCCGCTGGTCGGCGGACACGATGCTGTTATAGGTGGCCTGGTCGCGATAGTGGTCGCGCACAAGCCAGCCGCCCAGGTCGGTGGTGTCGATGGTGACGTCGGTGTTGGTGATGCGGAACGCCGACGGGTCCATGCCCTGGTCGATGAGCTTCTGGGTGAGCTCCTGCTTGAAGTCGAGGAAGGTGCCGGGATAGTCCGCAGGGACCGTCACGGCGATGTCGACCTTGGGGGTGGGGTTGGCACCCACATCGATGGCCCCGTAGGCGGGGCTCAACGCGCCCGACCCCAGAAGGCCGATGAAGGCGAGAAGGGTACACACAACCAGGCCATAGAGCCTGGCCAAATGCCGATGTACCCCTCCCTTCAGCTTCTTCAACATTTTCTGCATCTCTCATTCCCTTCGAGGTTAGATATGGGTAGATGTGAGACATTCTACGCCTCTGAATTCAGTCGGNGTACAGAAAAGCTCAAGAAAACTGTACTTACGGGACACTGAAAGGGTAAACAGTCCGTTTTATCGGGTGCTTTTTGGCCAGATTGTCATATTTATTCATCCCGATACGGCACGATTCCGCTTCAGAAAGGTCCTGTTCTGAAAAACTAATCCACGGATCGCCTTTTAACGGCCCATGCTGTATTAATCCTGAATTGTCGTATATACATATATAATTATCTATAGACAACGATAGGAACGGTCTCTCCACGGACCTATCAAGGGAAGGGATCCATCGATTGCGCCGTCGGGGCCCCGGGAATCTTCCTAGAAGCGAAACCCCGACGATTGGAGGCCCCATGGCCGAGAAGAAGGCACGCACCCTCGAGCTCTTTTACAAGCCCACCTGCCCCTATTGCCACAAGGTCCTTGCCTGGATGAGCGACCATGACGTGGAGAACGTCACCCTGTACGACATCAGCACCGACTCCGAGGCCGCAGACCGTCTGGTGAAGGTGGGTGGCAAGCGCCAGGTGCCCTGCCTGTTCATCGACAGCGACCCCCTCTACGAGAGCGACGACATCATCGCCTTCCTCGCCGAGCTCATCGATCACCCCGAGAACGACCTTGCCCGCTGACCGAACCGTCTCAGACCAGGAGGCTGTTATGACCCTGTTCTACCTTCCCACCTGTCCCCACTGCCACCGGGTCATCACCTGGATCGAGGGTCAGGGCCTTACCGACAAGTTCAACTACATCGACTGCTCCAAGGAGGCCGGCGCCGCCGAGCTCCAGGAGGTCAGCGGCCAGCAGTCCGTCCCCTGCCTCGTGACGGGTGACGACACCTGCCTCGTCGGCGACGGGAACATCCTCGCCTACTTGCAGAAGCTCTACGCCTAACACGGGCTTCTCCCGGAGACGGGAAGGGGCNCCCCCGACGGTCCGGATGCCGTCGGGCGCGCCCCTCTTTCCTGTAACGGCCCCGTCTGCCATGTGACGGGTTTTACGGTTTTGGCATCACGCCCTGCGGATGGTCTCCGAGACGATGAGGTTCACCTGGGCGACCTGGTCAGGGCCCACGTTCTGGGGGACGTTCTCGGCCGTATGGGCCAGGGCCGGTACCTCGCCGGGGTCGCAACCCATGAGGGTGGCCGAGCGCACCGAGGCGCGCATGGCACAGGTGGCGTCGGTGTCGGACCAGGGCCTAGGCGAGCACTGCAGCTGCACGTGGAGGTCCCGGGCGATACGGTCGATGCTTTTGAGCAGACGACGGTCGACCTTGCGCACGTTGCCGGATCCCTCCTCGGTGAGGAGGGTGAGCTGGCCGGCGCCCACAGAATCCAGGTTGATGAGGAACGCACCGCGCAGGCGGGAGCGGTACTCCTTCACGAACGCCTTGGCGCCCGCGTGGTCGAGCTCGCTGGCGCCCACGGCCACGAAGTAGATGTCGTGGGCCACGAGGTCCACGTAATCCATGTCGNGCACGGCTTCGGCGAGCTCCGGATCCTCCACGAGGTTGACGTCCTCGTCGTCGCGGAGCTCGGCGGAGCGGGTGGCGCCGCCCTTCCATGGGTGACGGTTGCCGTCGTCCTCGGAGAAGTTGTCCCAGGAGCCAATGCGCTCTCCGTCGGCCTTGGCGTCGAAGTCCTCATCCACCCCGAGCCACTCGGTCATGGAATCCTGCTCCTTCTTCTTGCGGCCGTGACCGTGGGAGATGCGGTCGCGCAGGGAGGTCTTCCGNGCCTNTTCGTGGGACGTCACACGAACAGGCTCGATGGGCACCGCGGCCGGTGCCTCCTGAGGCTGGGCGGCGGGCACCGTCGCCACGCGACGGCTCTGGGAGACCGTCACACGGCCGTCGGACGAGCCGGCATGCACGGTGCTCTGGGACACCACCACACGTTGGGACACGGCATCTGCCGTCGTGGGCTCGGGCNCCTGGCCCGGGACCTCGTAGGCGGCGTCCTCCATGACGTCGAGGGAGGGGCTGTCGGCGGCCAGCGGGTCGAAGGTCGCCTGGGTGGGGTCGGGAAGGTCGAACAGGGCCGCGCGGCGGGCGAAGCCGATGGGGCCGCGGGGCGTGAAGTCCGTCTGCCCCCACGAGGGATCGTCCACGACATCGGGGGCAGGGGAGGGC
>NZ_CAJMXC010000107.1:0-4555 GCF_905219715.1 Olsenella sp. CU969 | reverse complement strand
GCCTCGGCCCAGGCCGCCTTGGCCCCCTCGGCCTCGGCGAACAGCCGGGCCGCGCTCCTGCGCCCGTCGGCCAGGGTGCCGGCCGTCCGCCGCACCGCCTTCCACAGGCCCTCCAGGCGCTCGAGCCCGCGCAGCGCGTCCTCCTCGGCCGCCAGGGCCGTGCGGCCCGCGTCGAGCCGCGCCTGCACGTCGCCCAGGGCCGCGACCTCGCGCTCGGCCCCCTCCAGCGCGGTGCGGCCGCGGGCCTCGGCCGCCGTCGCGGCGTCGCGGTCGCGCTCGGCCGCGGCTGCCTTGGACGCGGCCTCCTCGGCGGCGGCGGAAAGGCGGTCAAGCTCGTCGTACAGGGGCAGCGTGGCCGCGACGGCCTGCGCCCGCCCCGTGAGGGCGCGCTCCTCCCCGCGGGTGCCCTCGGCCTCCGCCAGGAGGGCCCTGGCCCGCCCCTCCTCGCCGGCGAGGCGCTCCACGTCGTGGCCCTTCTCGGCCACCTGGGCCTCGAGGCCGCGGATGCGGCGCAGGCGGTCCTCGGCGTCGTCGAGGGCGCGGCCCCGCTCGCCCAGCGACGCCCGACACTCGTCGAACCCGGCCACCGAGGCCTCGTCCGCCTCGCAGAGCCCCTGGACGACGGCCCGGGGCCGGGAGAGGTCCGCGGCAGGCCCCTCGGCCCATTCGACCAACTCTGGCACGTCGCCCTCGGGCCCCCGGGCGCGCCGGGCGGCCTGCCGCGCGGCGTTGCGCAGCTCCGCGAGCTCCTTGTCCACGGCGCTGCCCCGCCCCTTGAGGAGGCCCTGCAGCNGGNCCGCGCGCCCGGTNGAGAAGAGCTTGGAGAAGATGGGNTTGNGGTCCTTGGGNCCGGCCNAGAGGAGCCGGGCGAAGTCCCCCTGGGCGATCATGGCGATCTGCATGAACTGGTCCACGTTGAGCCCGAGCAGCCCCTCGACGTCGCGCGTGACCGTCTGCACCTTGGTCACCGGTACGCAGTCGTCGGGGATGCCGCCCTCGTCGCCCACCCACAGGGAGGCCGTCGCCCTCGTCCACGTGGCGTCCCCCTTGCCCTTCAGCTTGGGGCGCAGGTACTCGAGGCCCCTGCGCACGCGGCAGTGCCGCGACCCGGCCATGAAGTCAAGCTCCACGAAGCCCTCGGTGCCGAACGCCGCGAAGTCCGAGTACAGCGACGTGGCGTTGTCCGACCCCGCCGCCGTCTTGCCGAACAGCGCGAACGTGACGGCGTCGAAGACGGTGGTCTTGCCGGCCCCGGTGTCGCCGCAGATGAGGTAGAGCCCGCGGGTGCCCAAGGCATCGAAGTCTATCTCCGTGCGCCCGGCGTAGGGGCCGAACGCCTGCATGGTGAGCTTGACCGGCCTCATCTACTCCCCCTCCCCTACCAGGGCGACGCACTCGGCGAGCACGGCGCGCTGGCGATCGTCCATGGCGTGGCCGCGCTGGGCCTCGAAGAACCCGGCANAGAGCCCCTCGAGGTCCAGCCCCGGGTCCGGNGCCCGGACCTCCGCCTCCCGCGCCCCGGTCGCGGAGGCAGGGGCGTGCTCCAGCGAGAGCAGGTTGGGGTAGGCCTCCCGGAGGCGCCCCAGGNCGTCCAGCGGCAGGGTGTCGTCCGTGAGGGTGACGGCCACGTAGTCGTCCGCCGGCGCGAGGGCCAGGACCTCCGGCGACACGAGCTCCTCCAGGGGCCCGCACGCCTGGCGGACGTCGCGGAGGGGCTCGAAGGGCACGAGCTCGAACGAGAGGTCGCAGTCGCCGGGGCCGCGCTTCTCGCCGAGGTCCACGAGGACCATGGACTTGTCGTTCCCGGCCTCGCCCCGGGAGTACTTGAGCGGCGTCCCGGAGTAGCGCACGGTCTCGCGCCCCACCTTCTGCGCCCGGTGCAGGTGGCCGAGGGCCACGTAGTCGAACGGGTCGAACACCGAGACCTCCACGTTGTCCGCGTCACCGAGCGTGAGCTCGCTCTCCGAGCGCTCGGGCCCCACGCCGCCCGAGGTCACGAACTGGTGGGCCACGCAGACGTTGCGCACGGACCCGTCCACCCCCATGGCGTCCACGACCGCCGCCAGGGCCTCCGTGGGGGACGGGGCGTCGCAGCCCAGGGCCGCGCGCACCGTGGCCGGCCGCACGAACGGCACCGGCCAGACGCGGACCTCGCCGTGGGCGTCCTCCAGCACCACGGGCTCCACCGGCCCCTCGAGCGGGCCCACCACGTGGACGCCCGACGCCGCGAGCAGCGGGGAGGCGAACCCCACGCGCGCGGCGGAGTCGTGGTTGCCGGGCACCGCCACGACCCGCACCCCGGCCTCCGCGAGGTCGCGCAGGAAGCCGTCCACGAGCGTCACCGCGTAGTCGGGCGGCTGCGTGGTGTCGTAGAGGTCCCCGGCCACCAGCACGCAGTCCACCGAGCGCTCGCGGCAGACGTCCACCACCTGGACGAGCGCGTGGGCGAGGTCCTCCTCCTGAGAGTATCCGTGGAGCCGCTTGCCGGCGTGGACGTCCGATATGTGGAGCAGTCTCATGGCACCCCTTCCCGATGGGACCGACGCCTTATTCTCACTGGACAGGATAGAACATATGTTCTATTCTGAAAGCCAACGATGGGAAATCATCGAAGCTCCACCATCGCGGCCGGATTCACGTCCTTCAACTGTTCTAATGGAAACCGACCGCAACCACGGGCCGGGGGCGTCCCGGACCGTGCGCCACCAAGGAGTACGCACATGTCAGAGTCCATCCGCAAGGTAAACATNATCGGCCATCGCAACCCCGACNCCGACAGCATCTGCTCGGCGCTCTCCTACGCATGGCTCAAGAACGCCATCGGCCCCCAGATCTACGAGGCGCGCCGCTGCGGCAACATCAACNGCGAGACGGCCTTCGTCCTCAAGCGGTGGGGCGTGGAGGAGCCCGCCCTCATCACCTCGGTGCGCCCGCAGGTCAAGGACCTCGAGTACCAGCACCAGGAGGGCATCGACGGCGAGATGAGCCTCTACGCCGCGTGGAACAAGATGCGCGACGAGCGACAGGACACCCTGTGCATCACCGAGGACGGCGACCTCAAGGGCCTCGTCACGGTGAAGGACATCGCCAACGCCAACATGGCGATCTTTGACACCGACGTCCTGGCCACCTCCCACACCTGCTACCAGAACGTCATCGACACCCTCAACGGCACCATGGTCCTGGGCGACCCGTCGGACGTCATCGANAGCGGCCGCGTCTACGTGGGCACCAGCCCCGAGATGATGGAGGACACCATCGAGCCCGGCGACATCGTGCTCGTGACCAACCGCTACGAGACCCAGCACTACGCCGTGGGCTCCGGCGCCGCCTGCCTCATCATCTGCTNCGACGCCCCGGTCACCCGCGCCCTCAAGAGCTCGGCCGAGAGCCACGGCTGCCGCATCATCACCACCCCGTACGACACCTACGCGGCCACGCGCCTCATCTGCATGTCCATGCCCGTGCGCGCCGTCATGCTCGACTCCGGCATCGTGGAGTTCTCCGTCAACACCACCGTGGAGGACGTCCGCAAGGTCATGAGCTCCACGCGCCACCGCTTCTTCCCGGTCATCGGCGAGGACGGCAAGTTCGACGGCGTCATCACGAGCGCCAACCTCTTCGACATCAACCGCAAGCACGTCATCCTCGTGGACCACAACGAGATGGCCCAGGCGGTGGACGGCGTCACCCACGCCGTCATCCTCGAGATCATCGACCACCACCGCATCGGCCCCATCGAGACCACCACGCCGGCACTCTTCCGCAACCAGCCCNTGGGCTGCACCTGCACCATCGTGAAGCAGATGTACGACGAGAACGGCATCNCCCCGCCGCCGCACATCGCCGGCCTCATGCTCTCCGCCATCCTGTCCGACACCCTCACGTTCCGCTCCCCCACCTGCACCGAGCAGGACCGCTTGGCCGCCCAGGAGCTGGCCGGCATCGTGGGAGTGGACATCGACTCCTACGCCGACGAGATGTTCGAGGCCGGTGCCGACCTCACGGGCCGCAGCGCCGAGGAGGTCTTCCACGGCGACTTCAAGGTCTTCTCCCGCGGCAACGCGCGCTTCGGCGTGGGCCAGGGCAGCTACATGACCGAGGGCAGCCGCAAGGCCGCCGAGGAGCTCGTGGGCCCCTACCTGGCCGAGGCGGCGAAGAACGAGGACCTGCCCATCGTCATGTACATGTTCACCGACGTTAAGTCGCAGACCACCGAGCTGCTCTACATCGGCGACGGCGCNGAGGCCNTCATCCGCTCCGCCTTCGGCGTGGAGCCCGCCGAAGGCATGGCCGTGCTCCCCGGCGTGGTGAGCCGCAAGAAGCAGATGATCCCGCCCCTCATGGCCGCCTTCGAGCGCCTGTCGGACGACTAGGCGCCCGCCGCGCCACGGACGGACCCCCCGACGGCCCCGGGGCGCCCTCGCAGGCGCCCCGGGGCCGTCTTCCATAGCTGTCGCCCGTTTTTTCAGCCGCCCTTGGGCTGCGCTATACTCGGTTGCCACCCGCGTGAGGAGACACCCTTGGGCCAGACACCCCGCACCCACCCGCTGCC
>NZ_CAJMXC010000106.1:0-4686 GCF_905219715.1 Olsenella sp. CU969 | reverse complement strand
CACCACGACGCGCTCTACCGCAGCTCGCAGCGCGGCTTCCGCGGCGCCCCGGCTACCCCTTGGCCCCGCGGTGGAAGATGCCGCCGCGGAAGCCCCGCTGCGAGCTGCGGTCGAGCGCGTCGTGGAGCTCGTCGTTCTCGGCGCAGGCCTCCTCGAGGCGCCGCTCGAGGTCGGCCACACGGTCGCGCAGGCCGGCGTTCTCGGTCTCCAGGCGGTCGTGGCCGTCGATGGCCACGGCGCAGGCCTCCTTGAGGCGGTCGCAGGTCTCCTCGAAGGTCCGGGCGCTCCTCACCAGGCGGATGGCCAGCACGCGGGAGTCGAGGTCGCGCCGGGTGGGCGTGCCCAGGGAGAGCGCTGAGACGAGCCCGTTCTCCCGGGTCACGCGCACGCTGCCAATGGACCACAGCTCGCCGTCCACGTTGTCGGCCGGCACGACGCAGGTGGCGAGGGCCACCTGCGCGGCGCAGCGCCGGTAGGCGGCCGTGCCCTCAAGGGGCTCGGAGGCCACCACGGCCACGGGCAGGCCGGCGGCGCGGGCCACGAGGGCGTCGTAGGCGCAGCGCTCGTCGCCGGCGAGCATCACGAGGGCGTCGGCCTCTGCGTCGGCGAGGGCCTTCTCGAGCGCTCGGGCGCGGTCGAGCACGCGGTCCTGGGGCGGGAGCGCCGCGTTGCCCGAGAGGCCCGAGGGGAGCGGACCGGCGGCGTCGCTCAGCACGGTGGGGGAGGAGCGCCTGGCGCCCAGGGCGTCGATGACGCGCTTGGCGCGGGCCACGTCGTCCCCCGCGTGGAGCAGGAACGCCGGTCGGTGCACACGGCCCCCCTCGAGGGCGAGGCCTTGGGCGGAGGCCAGCGCCACGGCGTAGGCCGCCACGTCGGCGTCGCCGCCGGCCACGGCGCCGCACACGTAGGGCGCGCCCCAGCTCTCGAGGAGGGCGTCGGCCGCCGCGGGCCAGTCCTCCACGCCCACGCGGTCGGGGAAGCACGCCACGGCCTCGCCGGCGAGCATGAGGGCCATGCCCTCCCAGTCGTCGTAGTAGCGCTCCCAGCGCTCGGTGCGGTTGAGGTACTCCACCACGACCTCGGCCGTGGCGCGGTTGGCGCACACCTGGCGGAATTCCTCGAGCGAGAGCGTGCCGCCCCCGTCGTCGGTGCAGATGGTGACCGAGCGGAGGTCGGGGCGCACGGTGAGGCGGGGGCAGAGGGTGGCCGCGAGGAAGCTCAGCACGGCCTCGTCACGGCTGGCCACGGCGCCGATGCCGATCTCCGCGAAGGCGCGGCGCACGAGCTCCGCTGAGAAGAGCCGGCCGCGGATCTGCACGGGCACCTGGCGCGTCACGAACATGGCGTCCACCACGTCGCGGCCCTCGAGGGTCTGCATGAGCGGGGAGACCACGCGGGCCACGGAGCCGGTGGTGCGGTCGTCGAAGACGTCGTCCGGGGTCACGCGGGCGGCGGAGAGGTCGCCGGTGTCGCCGGTGCGGGAGAGGGCGTCGGCCACGGTGGGGACGTCTGCGGGCACGGGCGCCNGCGCGCGGCCGGCGACGTACTCGACGGAAGGGACCACCACCTGGGCCTGGGCCTCATCGGCGGCCTCCACGAGGGAGGCGAGCGATCGCGGCTCCAGGCGGTNGCCAGCGTCGGTGAANACGATNCACCGGCCGCGGGACGCGCGCTGGCCCGAGCGGTACGACTCGAGGCGGCCGAGGGTGTCCGCGTGGCTCACCACGCGGACGGACGGGTCCTCGATGGCGGCCTCGGCCGCCACGCGGGCGGTGCCGTCGGTGGAGGCGTCGTCGACCACCACCACCTCGACGGTGGACGGGGCCTGGTCGAGGGCCGCCTTGACGGCGCGGCGGAGCGTGCGCTCGGCGTTGTGGGCACGGATGACCACGGAGACGTCGGGTTCCATGGGAGAGCCTCCTCGCTGGGTGTGTTTGGGGTGCGGGTGCGGGACGCCGGCCCTATCGTACCCCAGCGGGGAGGGGGAGCCGCCACCTCGGCGGCCCAGGGGACCCAAAACCCGGTGCGCCGGGCCGGGGAGCCCCATGGGTCACTCCTCGGCGGCTGGGTTCCAGGGTAGGCAGCCGGAGGCCACGAGCTGCCTGCGGAGCGCGCGGGCCTCCCCCTGGGCGGAGGCCAGGCGCGCCTGGAGGATGCTCACCTGCTCGCGCAGGCGCGCCACCTCGTCGGCGTCGGAGGCACGGGGCCCCATGGAGGAGTCGTCGTTGAGGCGCGGGTCGAAGAGCGGCAGCAGCGGTCCCTCCACCGCCGGTGCGGCGTCGCGGGGCGCGCCCTGCTCGAGGGCGTCGAGGAGTCGCGCGAGCCACGAGTCGCAGGTCTCGGACCCCTGGCGGGGCATCACGGCACCGCCGGTCGCGGCGCGCCAGAAGGGGGCGTCGACGGCCCTTGGGGGCGCGAGCACCGTGGCGGCTTGGGCGACGGCCACGAGGTCGTGCACACGGCCCGTCTCGCCGAGCGCCCACGCCAGCGAGGCGGGGACGCGCACGAGCACGGGGCGTCCGGACAGGCGGGCGACCANGAGGTCGAGGGGAAGCGCCGGGTCGCAGCAGAGCGTGCAGGCCACGGCGTCGGCGTCGTGCTCGTTGAGGACGGTGAGGAGGCGCCGTGCGCGCGGGAGGTACGACTCGCCGGGCTGCCAGTGCGGGAGCTCGAGCGTGGGTGCCACGGCGGCCCGATCGCGGTCGGCCAGGGGGACGGCCCTCACGGTCGAGTTGGCGAGGGCCAGCTCCATGGCCGGCCCCTCCGAGGCGGGCTCGTCGCCGGGGCCGAGCAGCACCGCCAGGGCGCCCAGGGGCTCCGCGGGCCGCGGGTCGAGGGAGGATGAGCCCTGCACGGCGTCGAGGACGGCCGCGAGCGAGTCGGCGCACCAGGCCCCCACGGCATCTACGGCCTCGGCCACGGGGAAGGCCGAGCAGAGCGCGTCGAAGGCCGCGGCACGGGCGCGGGGCTCCACGTTGGCGGGGAACCCGTCGAGCAGGGGTCTCGTGAGGCGAAGCGAGAGGGCGCGGTACGTGCGTCTCCGCTCGTCCCAGGCGTCGTGGCGGGAGATGACCCGTCCGGCCGCCCGCAGGGCCTCGGCGGCGGTGCAGAGCTCGGTGAAGGCCCGGACGTCCATGGCGGCGTCCCAGGGGCACCCGGCCTCGGGCGGGGCCACGGGAGGGGTGTCGAGCGACGCCATGGCGGGCGCCTCGAGCGCCATGGAGAAGAGCGCGAGCGTGCCGCCGGCCCGGCAGGGGCCCGTGGTCGGCAGGCCGTCGAAGGAGCGGCGGGCGAGGCCCGTCTCGCAGAAGACGCCGTTGAGCTCCAGGGGCTGGCACGGGTCGTCGAAGAGCCGCGAGCAGGGGTCGGACGCACCCGCGGTCTCTGGCGAGAGGAGCGACGAGGGCACCACGAGGGGGGCGCCGGTACGGTCGGCGCAGCGGAGGGCCATGAGGCAGGCGTCCCGCTCGAGCCGGCGGTCGGCGTCGAGGAAACAGGCCCAGGGGGAGGCGGCCTCGGCGAGGCCCGCGGCACGCGCGGCCACGGACCCGCGGCGCCCCTCGAGCGTGACGACGGTCACCCGGGGGTCGAAGGAGAAGAGCAGGCACACNAGGCCCGTGGCGTCGTCGGAGGCGTCGTCGACGACGACCACCTGCACGGCGACGCCGGTCTGGGAGAGCGCGCTCTGGATGGAGCCGGCGAGGGTCTCTCCGGCGTTGTGGGCGGGAATCACGACGGTAATACGGGGCTTGTCCATGGTGCCTCGATTCCGGGGATGACTTTCAATGCCGTTTCAGCATACCAGTTGAAGTCGATATGAAAAACAGGGACTCCAGCTCCGCCCCACCGAGGCCCTGTCCCATCACCCGGACACTTTTGTCCCAACGGTCGGGCACCTCTGTCCCACGGCGCCGTGGGACAGAGGTGCCCGACCGGGGCGAAGTCCCGGCGCCCGCCGCGGGGGGGGGCTAGGAGGCGCTCGCCGCGGGCGCGCCCTGGGAGGCGCCGTCCGACTGGGCCGACGCGCCGCCACCGGAGCCGGAGCCGCCGCCCGAGGTCCCCGCACCGGAGCCCGTGCCGGTGCCGGAGCCTGTGGAGCCGGACGTGCCGCCCGTCCCCGTTCCGCTCCCCGAGGCGTCCGTGCCGGTGCCGCCGCCGGTCGAGCCCGAGGTGCCGTCGGCGCCGGTCCCGCTGCCGGTGTTGCCGCCGCCGCCCGTGGCGGTCCCGGGGCCCGTGCCGTCGGAGGCACCCCCGCTCCCGGAGCCTGTGGAGCCGGACGTGCCGTCGGTGGTCGCGGCTCCGTTCGCGCCCGTCGGGGAGCCTGTGCCCGTCCCGGAGCCCGTGCCCGTGGACGGGGAGCCGTCGCCCGCCGCGCCCTTGTCGCCGGGGGCGTCGTCGGCGCCCTTGTCGGCGTCCGCGGCATCGCTGCGGGACGTGCGGACGATCGAGACCTTCTCGCCCAGCCCCTGGCCGCCCGTGGCCAGGGTCACGAAGCCCGCCGAGAGCCACACGCCCACGATGGCGGCGACCACGGCCACGGCCAGCACGCCCATGGTGACGCGCTTCTGCACCGTGCGGTCGTGCCGCGCGCGGGCGCGCTCGCGCAGGCCCTCGGGGGCGATGCGCGTGCCGTCCGGCGTGACGGTGCCGGACTCGTCCCCGGCGTCGCCCGCCGCCCCGGGTACC
>NZ_CAJMXC010000105.1:0-4888 GCF_905219715.1 Olsenella sp. CU969 | reverse complement strand
GAGTAGGGCCGTCTGAGGCTGTCCCTCTCGGCACCCCTCTCGGCATCCCTTGCCGCCGTCCTCCTTGCTGCCCCCTCTCTCGGCACCCCTCTCGGCACCTGAACGCGTCTGAGGGCGACCCCTTCCGCACCTGAACGCGTTTGAGGGCGGATTTCCCCTCCCTGAACGCGCCTAGGGGCGGATTCTCCGACTCGACGCCGCCCGATGTCGCCCTCAACCGCATTCAGGTGCGGAGGAGGAGCGCGGCGGTCTCAGGCGCTCTGGAGGGCGGGGTCCGCCAGCAGGAGGTCGACCATGAGGCCGTAGCTGGCCGTGCCCGCCTCCTGGCCGTTGNCCTTGAGGTAGCCGTCGTNCACGGCGTCGCCNAGGTTCTGGAGGGGGCCGCGGTAGGCCGCCGCCATGTCGGTCCGGGCGGCGCGGTCACCTGCCACTGCCAGGTCCCTCTCGCCGTGGATGCGGGCCCAGGCCTCGGGGTCGGCCCGGTGGANCGNGGCCATGGCCTCGTCGTAGGCCATGGTGAGGCCGCTGTAGCGGGCGAGGGGGTCGTCCGATGCCGCGCAGGCCAGGTAGCCGATGTAGTTGGCCTCNTCCTCGCGCATGAACNCGGCGCGGTGGGCCAGCTCGTGGCCCATGGTGGCCGGGATGGAGAGGCGCGGCCAGTCGCAGCTGACGTTGGCCTCGGCCGTGTAGGGGAAGTAGACGCCGGTGATGCCCACGAGCGACATGGCGCGCGACGCCAGCACCGGCTTGGGGTCCGAGAAGTCCACGGCAAAGAGGCCCGGGTAGCGGTCGTTCAGCGCCCGTACCTGGGACGTCGCGGCCCGTGCCATGGTGGGGAAGTCGCCGGCGGCTCCGCCCGTGGCGGACGGCCGGTTGCGGAGCCAACCATCCGAGACGGGCCCCAGCGCGACGCGGCTCTCGTCCACGCGGCGCCCGAGCTCCTCGCAGAGGGCCGTCAGCCGGCGGGCGCGCTCCTCGGCCGGGAGGGCACGCGCCTCCTGCAGGACCGGCCCGTAGCCGGCGAGCTCGGCGAAGGTGGGCCGGCTGTAGTTGAGGCCCTGGAGCGCCATGAAGAGCGCCNAGGCTGCCGCGACCACGGCGACGGCCGGCACCGCGCGGCGCCCGGCGGCGGCGAGGCGGCGGCCGCGGCTGGCACGGACGACGGCCGCGACGGAGCGTGCGAAGTAGACGACGGCGGCCGTAGCGGCGAGGACGAGGACCCACNCCGCCACGGAGAAGGGCACGAGCCCGGGCAGAAACCCCACGGCGTCGGAGAGGGCCACGTAGGGGCCGCAGGCCCAGGCGTCGGAGGGGTGCGCGGCAAGCCAGNACGAGCNGGNGAGGGCCGCGGCCGCCATNGCGAGGCATGCGCCTGCGGCAACGGTGGCGCGGCGCGGGCGCGGGTGGTGCAGGTGCATGGCCCCTCCTCTCGACGGCCCCACCATACCGGATGGACGGCAGGGCCCCATGCGGGTTCGGGGCTTCATGGCAAAGGGAGCGGTGACATGTGTCAATTGGCGTACTTCGTTGTCGGCATAATGCCTGTTACGAGACGCTTAATAAATACTCAACGAAATGAATGCAAACAATAATAATATACGAATATGAATTAATAATGGCAGATAGAACAATAAAGCAATAACTTAGCAAATAGCTATCAAAACCATTCGCCATTCGAATTATACCGTTCAGGTTTTCTATACAATTCCGATGGGTTGTGTATCTTAATTCTCGCTTTACTGGAAGGGAGGTTGAAAGATAAGAGAAAGGATACTTGAGATGAAGAAAGCTGTCGTTACCCTGCTTGCGGTCTTGTTTGGGGTTGTGTTCGTCTGCGCCGGCCGGGCCTACGCCACTGAGGACGGCTATCTGGAGGATCCTTATACGCGGATTCCCTCCTTTGCTGCTGTGTCTGGAAAAGAATAGGAACTCCTTGATGTATTTAAAGACACTGATGTTGCTGTGGACCGCTTTGCATCCGATCATGCTGCTTTTCTGCAGAAGTGCAATGATCTCGGTCTTCCCTCCCTTAGTGCAGAAACGGCAGGTGTTTATATAGAGCGAGTGGGCGATTTAAATCTTTCCTATCAAGAAGAGAGCGAGGTGCTCTCATTTCTGGATATCCTAGAAAACCCAATTGAAAATGAAGCGATTAAGCAGGGACTTCAGTGCATTGAGATAGCGCAATCTGTGGGAGATATGGCTTCTGATGAAGCGGAAGATGCTGTTTCGTTCTTGCTGCCCAGCCCAGACCCCTGTCTTTCGGAGAGCGCCATTCAGCCGTTCAACTCGGGAATTAATCTTGAGCTTGCTCGATCGTATGCAGCCCAGTTCGCAACTACTTACAATGCAAACTATGGGTATATCGGTGGGGCAGATTGTACGAANTTTGTTTCACAAATCCTCCATCACGCCGGCGTCTCAATGGATTGCAAGAATTCGACTGCGAGCGGGTGGTGGTGGCTTGGGAAAACGAACAAGTCTAATTCTTGGGTAAATGCCAATNCGTTCAAGAATTATATTGGAAGCGGTTATACCACGCGGACTTGGTCATCGTTCGTGAGTAATGTCCGGTCAGGGGACATTATCGGACTCGATTGCGGTGCAGACGGCGTGGTCGATCATTGTGGCTTCGTGTATACCACGGATGGAACGCGCCTTCGGATTGCTCAGCATTCTTCTGGCTATCTAGATTGGAATCGAGGCTGGCCGAATTATAACAATTCAGGAAGGTATTATCGCATTCGCCGCTAGGAGAGTTTGTGTCATTAGTTAAATTGTACTCGGATGCCCCTGCTGCTTGGGTAGTGGGGGCGTCCCTGCTCGTGGCCGTGATTCTCTGCGTGCGACTAGTTCGGCGGCGTTCTTGTTCGTGGGCGATCGCAGAGGNGGTGGTGGCACTGTGCGAGGCGGGCCTGCTTGTGCCTCTCGGCAACAGCACGGCGCTCGCGCTCGGGGAGGTGCGGCCCCTCGTCNTCCTTGTCGCCGAATGGCATCNGGTCGCGCAAGGGCTGTTCTGCCTGATGGCCCTCTGCGTGCCGGTGGCCGTTTTNCTCATGGCGAGAGGTCGGCGTTCGGTGGCGCACCCTCTTGGGCCCGGACAGGTTCTAGCGGCCGTGCTGGCGGCCATCATCGGAATGCAGGTGGCGGCCTATCTGGTCGTCGGTGCCTCATATTGCCATGTGAGGCCTTGGTATGAGCCCTCTGCCAGCGTCTTACGCGTCTCGTACCTTCTCATGTGGCTCCAGGTCGCGGTCGCCGCCGTCTGGATCGTGCGTCGGGCACAACGGCGTTGTGTGCCCGTTGCGGTGCTTGTGGGCAGCGTTGCGGCCGGGTGCGCTGCCGGTACTTTGGGGCACGGGATCGCCCTGTTGGATCCTTGGGACTTCATTGCGTGGACCGACGCTGTCCCCCGCGGCGAGCTCGTGCCCGCCGTCGCAGTGTTGATCGCGATTCAGGTGTGTTGTGCAGGCGCGGTGCTCCTCGGGGAGCGGGCCGATAGGGAGGTGCGACTGGGCTGATAGGCTTGGCTGGACGGCAGGCCCGCGGTTGAGTTAACGGTCCCGGATGGACGACAAGGGCACCATNCGGGTTCAAGGCCTCGGTGCACGGGGTCGGGCCTTCGGTGGGTGGCGGTGCGGGGCCTCGGGCCTTCGGTGAGTGGAAAAGCGTGCACCGAGGGCATGGGCCTGTGCACCGAAGGCGCGAGCAGGCCGTCAGGCTCCAAGCGTCCCCGCCAGCACGTTGGCTGCCAGCTCGCTGCCGGCCCCGCTCGGGTGCACGCCGTCGGCGGCGAGGAGACCGGCGCCCACGGCGCCCCCGTCGCCGACCTCCCAGAACGCCGCGCCCACGTTGGCCACGGCCACGCCGCACTCCCGCTCCACACGTCCCAGCGCCGCCTGCATGGCGCCGTGCATCTCCGCAGGGGAGAGGTCCAGCCTCCCCAGGGCCGCGCTCCCGGCGCCGAAGGCCCACGTGCCGTACACCACCGGCACCGCGCCCGCCTCCNGGGCCATGGCCGCCAGCCGAGCCACGCTCTCCAGGAACCGCCCGGTCGCCGTGACCGGGCCGTGGCTCATCTCCTGCAGCACGAGCGCATCCACGCCGCCTGCGGCCAGCGCCGCCGCCGTGGCCGCGCCCAGCCGCGTGGCCGGGTTGGCCTGCTCCGCCAGCCGCGCGCCGCCGCGGGCGTGCACGGCCACCTCGCGGCCGAGGAGTGCCGCCAGCCGGTCGGGCATCCTGTTCCTCGTGGTCAGGCTGTTGCCCAGCATCAGGATCATCGCGCATCCCCCGGGGCCGAGACCCCCGGAGCCGAGTCCTCCGGGTCCGAGACCGCCGCGGCTGTCGGAGCCAGCGCCGCCAGCACCCTTGCCGCCGCCTCGCCGCCCTCGGCCAGGTCCCTCACGGGCGCGTAGGCCTTAACGAGCGCGTCTAGCGACATGCGCGCGTTGGCCGGGCTCGTGGACGGCAGCGCCAGGTGGGGCAGCTCGGGCCACCGCGGCGCGTCGAAGCGCTCGTAGTAGCGCCTCGCTGCAGAGCCGCAGGTCACCACGGCCTCAATGGGCGCGGCGTCAATGATGCGCGCCAGGTCGTTGGGGCGCGGCCGCTTGATGGAAGCGTCCGACGCGCCCACGATCTCGCAGCCCGCCAGCANGTCCCACACGGCGAGGCGGTGGCGCAGCATGAGGGCCTTCTTCTCGGCAATGGTGGTCGCCGGCGGCTCGTCCCAGAGGCGGGCCATCACGGGCCAAAAGCGGTTGCGCGGATGCCCGTAGTAAAAGCCGTACNCCCGCGACTTGGGGCTCGGCATGGTGCCGAGCATCAGCACGCGGCTGCGGCTGTCAAAGAGCGGCTCGATGGTGTGGGTCACGAGGGTGGGGGTGTGGGC
>NZ_CAJMXC010000104.1:0-4903 GCF_905219715.1 Olsenella sp. CU969 | reverse complement strand
CGCCGAGCTTCCGTTTCGACGCCGCGAAGGGCCGCCTGATCGAGGATGTGCTCGCCAAGGCCCGCGACGGCCTCGAGGCCCTCCTGGCCTGACCTTCGGCCCGCCCCGGGCCGCCCGCCGCAGCCCATGGGCGCCGTGCGGCCGCCCCTTTCAGGCCCCGCACCCTCCTATGAACAAACTTTGGTCCCGAACCATTCGGTACCTTGCAATATCAGTTCCAGGGGACTAGTATCCTTAGGCCACATCGTGAAGACCTGAGGAGGTGTCTGGAAACCCATGGACAACGTCGAGGCGCACCGCATCGACTCCACCTTGCTCGACATCAAGTGCCTGGGCCACTACCTGTACTTTCATGGAAGAGGCGTCTCGGGAAAGCCCCAGATCCTCTGCGCCCTCTTCGAGAGCGGGGGCGTCAAGACCCAGCGGGAGCTCGGCGACCGCTTCGGCATCAAGGCCAGCTCCCTCTCGGAGGTCCTGGCCAAGATGGAGGCCTGCGGCTACGTGGTCAGGACCCGCGACGCCGACGACAGCCGCAAGCTCATCGTGAAGCTCACCGAGGCGGGGGCCGCCGAGGCCGAGGCCGAGATCGCGCGCCGGGACCGGTTCAGGGCNTGGAGCCTNTCCTGCCTCTCCCNCACCGAGCAGGAGCAGCTGNAGGGNCTGCTCGACCGGNTGCTCGACCACTGGAAGCAGAAAGACTGGAAGGAGCTGGATGATTAAAAGACTGGCCAAGAGCCTGCGCGAGTACAAGNGGGCGGCCATAGCCACGCCCATCCTCGTCACGGGCGAGGTGGTCATCGAGGTGCTGATCCCCTTCGTGACCGCCAACCTCATCGACGCGATCAATACCGGGGCCCAGGTGACCTCCATCCTGCAGGCCGGCCTGGTGCTGCTGGTCATGGCCGTGGCCTCCCTGGCCTTTGGCACGGCGGCGGGCATCACCTGCTCCCGGGCCGCCGCGGGCTTCGCCAAGAACCTGCGCAAGGACATGTTCTACAACANCCAGACCTTCTCCTTCGCCACCATCGACCGGTTCTCCACCCCGTCGCTGGTCACCCGCATGACCACCGACGTCACCAACGTGCAGATGTCGTTCATGATGATCGTCCGCACCGCCATCCGTGCCCCCATGATGATCGTGTTCGCCCTGGTCATGGCCTTCGTCATGGCGGGCGACATGGCGTGGGTCTACGTCTACGTCACCATCCCGCTGGCCTTCGGCCTGTTCCTCGTGATCCGCCGCGTGCTGCCCATCTTCCGCCGCGTCTTCCGCAAGTACGACGCCCTCAACGAGTCGGTGGAGGAGAACGTCTCGGGCATGCGCGTGGTCAAGAGCTTCGTGCGCGAGGACTTCGAGATGGAGAAGTTCGGCGTGGCCGCCAAGGACGTCCAGGCCGACTTCACCCGCGCCGAGAAGCTGCTCGCCCTCAANGGCCCGATGATGAACCTGGCCGTGGCCGTCATCTTCGTNAGCGTGATCTACTTCGCCTCCTACACCATCGTGTCCACGAGCGGCACCGTGATGAACGTCGGCCAGTTCTCGTCGCTGTTCACCTACGGCTTCATGATCCTCATGAGCCTCATGATGTTCTCCATGATCTTCGCCATGATCGCCATGTCCATGGAGAGCGCCCGCCGCATCGACGAGGTGCTCCAGGCCGAGACCACCATCCACGACCCGGCAGACCCCGTCCGCGAGGTGGCCGACGGCTCCATCGACTTCGACGGCGTCGACTTCTCCTATTCCGAGAGCAGCGAGCTCCCCGCCCTCCACGGCATCGACCTGCACATCGGGAGCGGCGAGACCATCGGCATCATCGGCGGCACCGGCTCCGCCAAGTCCACCCTCGTGCAGCNGATCCCGCGCCTCTACGACGTCACGGAGGGCACGCTCAAGGGGGGCGGCGNCGACGTGCGCGACTACGACCTCGACACCCTGCGCCACGCCGTGTCCATGGTGCTCCAGAAGAACGTGCTGTTCAGCGGCACNATCGCCGACNNCCTGCGCTGGGGCAACCCCGNCGCCACCATGGACCAGGTGATCGAGGCCTGCCGCCTGGCCCAGGCCGACGAGTTCGTGGAGCGCTTCCCCGACGGCTACGACACCTACATCGAGCAGGGCGGCACCAACGTCTCCGGCGGCCAGAAGCAGCGCCTCTGCATCGCCCGGGCGCTGGTCGCCCGGCCCAAGGTCCTCATCCTCGACGACTCCACGAGCGCCGTGGACACCAAGACCGACGCCCTCATCCGCGAGGGCTTCAAGAGTTTCATCCCCGAGACCACCAAGATCATCATCGCCCAGCGCACCAGCTCGGTTAAGGACGCCGACCGCATCGTGGTCATGGACCGGGGCACCATCGCCGACGTGGGCACCCACGAGGAGCTGCTGCGCCGCTCCCCCATCTACCGCGAGGTGTACATGTCGCAGAACAAGCAGTCCCACGACGAGAAGATCGAGGACATCGACCGAAAGGAGGCCAAGCGTGGCTAAGCAGACCATGCAGGCGAAGCGCCCCGGCGTCAAACCGGCGGTCATCCTGCGCGTGTTCAAGTCGCTGTTCCGGTTCTATCCCGTGCTCATGCCCATCGTGTTCGTGTGCCTGCTCATCAACGCACTCACCAACGCGGCCCCGGCCATCTTCATGCAGCAGGCCCTGGCCGTGGTGGGGCGCTGCTGGCCAACCGGGGACTGGGAGTCCGCCGCGGGCCCCATCGGCCAGATCACACTCTCCCTGGCCGGCATCTACCTCGTGGGCCTCGTCGCCAACTTCACCTGGAACCGCCTCATGGCCATCATCTGCCAGGGCAGCCTCGAGAAGTTCCGCGAGGAGATGTTCGACCACATGGAGACCCTGCCCATCCGCTACTTCGACACCCACGCCCACGGCGACATCATGTCGTTCTACACCAACGACATCGACGCCCTGCGCCAGATGATCTCCCAGTCGCTGCCCCAGATCACCATGACCTGCCTGGTGCTCGTCTCGGTCTTCTTCATCATGCTGTGGTACTCGCTGTGGATGACCATCGTCGTGGTGGCGGGCACCGCCCTGATGGCCCTGTCCTCCAAGGCCCTCGCCGGGCGCTCCGCCCGGTTCTTCCNGGCCCAGCAGCGCGCCATCGCCGCCGTCGAGGGCCACGTGGAGGAGATCATGAACGGCGAGCGCGTGGTGCAGGTCTTCTGCCACCAGCGCGAGTCCGAGGCNGACTTCGACCAGTACAACGAGCGCCTCTTCGACGCGAGCCGCAAGGCCAACACGTTCGCCAACANCCTCGCNCCCATCCTCATGAACATGGGCAACGTCATCTACGTGGTGGTGGCCGTGGTGGCCGGCATCCTCCTGGCCCTCGACGTGCCCAGCGTCTCCATCTCGGGGTCGGCCTTCACCATCGCCATCGCCGTGCCCTTCCTCAACATGACCAAGCAGTTCGCCGGCCAGATCGGCCAGATCTCCCAACAGGTGAACCCCGTGGTCATGGGTATGGCCGGCGCCGAGCGCGTCTTCACCCTCATCGACGAGGAGCCCGAGACCGACGACGGCTACGTCGAGCTGGTGAACGTGCGCATGGTCGACGGCAAGCTCTCCGAGGCCGGGGAGCGCACGGGCATGTGGGCCTGGAAGCACCCCCACCACAGCGGCGAGGTCACCTACACCCCGCTGGCCGGGGACGTGCGCTTCCACNACGTGGACTNCGGCTACANCCCCGACCACACCGTGCTCCACGACGTCTCCCTCTACGCCAAGCCGGGCCAGAAGGTGGCCTTCGTGGGCGCCACCGGTGCCGGCAAGACCACCATCACCAACCTCATCAACCGCTTCTACGACATCGCCGACGGCAAGATCCGCTACGACGGCNTCAACATCTACAAGATCCGCAAGGGCGACCTGNGCCGTTCCCTGGGCATCGTGCTCCAGGACGTAAACCTGTTCACCGGCACGGTGCTCGACAATATCCGCTACGGCCGGCTCAACGCCTCCGACGAGNAGTGCTTCGACGCCGCCAAGCTGGCCNGGGNCGACGACTTCATCCGCCGCCTGCCCCANGGCTNNGACACCCNGCTCACCGACAACGGCTCCCAGCTCTCCCAGGGCCAGCGCCAGCTGATCTCCATCGCCCGCGCCGCCGTGGCGGACCCGCCCGTCATGATCCTCGACGAGGCCACGAGCTCCATCGNCACCCGCACCGAGGCCATCGTCCAGCGCGGCATGGACGCCCTCATGANGGGTCGCACCACCTTCGTCATCGCCCACCGCCTCTCGACGGTGCGCAACTCCGACGTGATCATCGTGCTGGACCACGGCCGCATCATCGAGCGCGGCAGCCACGACNNGCTCATCGCCAAGAAGGGCACCTACTACCAGCTCTATACCGGNGCCTTCGAGCTGGAGTAGGGGCGCTCCCTTCCGGTTGTCCGGGGAGGGGCTCATGCATCAACGGGAGTCACTTCGAGGGCCTGTGCATCTTCGGATGCACAGGCCCTCTCAGGAGGACTCCCTAACGATGCATGAGCCCCTCCCCTGCTTTGGCGAGAGCCCCTGTCGCGACGGCGCCGGTGCCGACCTCGCATTGACGCCCTTTACCACTTTTTTGTTGGAAGGCGCCGCTGCATGCGGGGGTTCGGGGGCTGATGCCGTCCGGAACCGGCTGCAGGCCGCGACGGCCGCCTTGTTGAAGGGGCCGCCCGTCCGAAAGCCATGCCAGATGGAGCGGTCGCCACGTTGAAGCGACTGACCGTCCGGATGCGGTCGCGGGCCGGGGTGGCTACCGTGTTGGAGAGACGGAGCGCCCGGGAGCGGTTCCGGGCGGGGGCGGTTTCTCGGCTGAGGCCGCAACGCCGTCCTGGAGGGGCCGCAGGCGGCGTTTTCCCGCCCGGGGGCGGTTGCGCGCGAAGGTGGTTTAC